>NZ_JBEYKR010000085.1:0-30309 GCF_040703535.1 Streptomyces sp. NPDC007346 | reverse complement strand
GCTTCCCATCTCCCGCCCCGTCCGGGCCCCCCCCCCCCCCGCGCGGCGCTTGCGGACGAAGCGGCCCCCGGACGCCCCCGGCCCCCCGGACGCCCCCGGCCCCCCGGACGCCCCCGGCCTCACACGTGCTCCGTCCCGAGCACCGGCTCCCCCCGGGACAACTGCATCGCGGACATCGGCAACCCGCCCCGCGCCACGACATGCCGCTCCCGAGCCGCCTCCAACGGCTCCCGGGCCACCACCTCCCCGCCCCGCACCAGCTCCACCAGCAGCTCCCGCCCCGCCAGCTCCTCCGGCACCGCCCCGGTGCCGATCACCTCGGCCTCGGCGACCCCGTGCTCGTCGGTCCGGCGCGCCGCCCACTTGCGACCGCCCTTCGACGACTTCGCCCCCAGCGACTTCTTCGCCACCGGCACCAGCGGGGCATCCGGCTCCGTCGACCCGGCCCGCGCCACCAGCTTGTAGACCATCGAGCACGTGGGGTGCCCGCTCCCGGTGACCAGCTGGGTGCCGACCCCGTACGCGTCCACCGGCGCGGCGGCCAGCGAGGCGATGGCGTACTCGTCCAGGTCCGAGGTCACCACGATCTTCGTCCCCGTCGCCCCCAGCTCGTCCAGCTGCTGCCGCACCCGGTGCGCGACCAGCAGCAGGTCCCCGGAGTCGATCCGTACGGCTCCGAGCCCGGTGCCCGCGATCTCCACCGCCGCCCGCACCGCCTCGGTCACGTCGTACGTGTCGACCAGCAGCGTGGTGCCCCGCCCCAGCGAGTCCACCTGGGCCCGGAACGCGTCCCGCTCGGTGTCGTGCAGCAGGGTGAAGGCGTGCGCGCTGGTGCCCACGGTCGGGATCCCGTAGCGGAAGCCGGCCGCCAGGTCGGAGGTGGCGTCGAACCCGCCGACGTACGCCGCACGCGCCGAGGCCACGGCCGACAGCTCGTGCGTCCGCCGCGCCCCCATCTCGATCAGCCGGCGGCCCCCGGCGGCGGCCGACATGCGCGAGGCCGCCGCCGCGATGGCGGAGTCGTGGTTGAGGATGGAAAGGATCACCGTCTCCAGCAGCACGCACTCGGCGAAGGAGCCCTCCACCCGCAGGATCGGCGAGCCCGGGAAGTACACCTCGCCCTCCGGGTAGCCCCAGATGTCACCGCTGAAGCGGTAGTCCGCCAGCCATCGCAGGGTCGGCTCGTCGACGATGCGCTGCTGGCGCAGGAAGCCGATGATCTCGTCGTCGAAGTGGAAGTTCTCCACCGCGTCCAGCACCCGCCCGGTGCCCGCGACGACCCCGTACCGCCGCCCCTCGGGCAGCCGGCGGGTGAACGCCTCGAAGACCGAGTGCCGGCCGGCGGTGCCCGCCTTGAGGGCCGCCTGCACCATGGTCAGCTCGTACTGGTCGGTGAAGAGCGCGGTCGACGGAACGCCGACCCGTCGCCCGAGGTCCGCTGAGTTCATGGCTGGGATGCTACCCCCTATTCGTCAAACTGACGAGATGTGGGGTCCGTTTGTGCGCCGGGGCCGCCCGGGTGGCAGCATGGGACAGGTGAGCGTTGCTACCCCCGTAGAGATCGAACGTCCTGATTCGGCCGAGGAGACCTTCGCGGTCCCCGAGCCCGACGTCCCGTGGGTGACGCTCGTCCACAACGACCCGGTCAATCTCATGAGCTACGTGACCTACGTCTTCCAGGCCTACTTCGGCTACTCCAAGGACAAGGCGCACAAGCTCATGCTGGACGTGCACCAGAAGGGCCGCGCCGTCGTCTCCAGCGGGAGCCGCGAGGAGATGGAGCGCGACGTCCAGGCCATGCACGGTTACGGGCTGTGGGCCACCCTCACCCAGGACCGGAACTAGAGGCCCCGGCCACCCCCAGGGCTTGACCCGCCCCGCCACCTGCCCCGTTCGACCCACCATCGGAGAATCCATGGCCGGCCATTTCGAGGCCACCCCGGGCGGCGGCGCGGCCGTCGCACTCGACGAGGTCGAGATCTCGATCCTGCGCTCCCTCGCCGTGCAGCTGCTCGAACTGATCGGTCCGGGCGACACGCCCGCCGACGGCGACGACCCGCTCGCCGCGCTCTTCGCCGAGGGGCCCAGCAAGCCGCCCGCGGACCCGGCCCTGGCCCGGCTCTTCCCGGACGCCTACGGGGGCCCCGACGAGCTGACCGCGGAGGCCGGCAAGTCGGAGGAGGAGGTGCGGGAGCTGTCCGCCGAGTTCCGCCGCTTCACCGAGAACGACCTGCGCTCCCGCAAGCGCGAGGACGCCCTCGCCGTCGTGCGGACGCTGGACGCGCTCTCGGCCGGCGGGGACGGCGGTGCCGTGCTCACCCTCACGGCCGACGAGTGCCGCGCCTGGCTCGGCTCGCTCAACGACCTGCGGCTCACCATCGGCACCCGGCTGGAGGTCTCCGACGAGGACGGGGGCGAGGACGGTTCGCTCTACCGGCTCCCCGACAGCGACCCGCGCAAGCCCATGGTGATGGCTTACCTGTGGCTCGGCGCACTCCAGGAAACACTCGTCGAAACACTGATGCCGTAGCCGCCCCGCGTCGGCCCCCGGGTGTACTCCGTTCGCTCAACGGACGCTCAGATCCGGGTAATGATCCCCCCAAGACATAAGCGCCTTTCATGGCGGATGGAGTTTCTCGTCCGCTTTTCCCTGTGGCGTGCGCCACAGAATGTCTCATGGTGTCCTGTGACGGTCGTGATAAATCTTCACGACCGCCCGAGGACGCCACCCCTGTCCCCGGGGGTCGCCACAAGCCGGCCGAACGCCGGTGGCACTCCATCCATATCCGGGGGGATCAGGACCTGATCCGCGGCCGTGCGGGCGCGGATCGGCGTGGAGAAAGGCGCACCACACATGACATCGGCACAGGTCGACGAGGGACAGGACGACCGCGGAAGGCCCGGCGCGGCCTCCGGGGAGACCGTGACCGGTGGCGAGGGGTACCAGCGAGGCCTGGGAGCCCGCCAGATCCAGATGATCGCCATCGGCGGAGCCATCGGCACCGGACTCTTCCTCGGCGCGGGCAAAGCGATCGACCGGGCCGGACCCAGCCTCATCCTGGCCTATGTCCTCGCGGGCCTGGTCATCTTCTTCATCATGCGGGCCCTGGGCGAACTCCTCATGTACCGCCCGGTTTCCGGCTCCTTCTCGGAGTACGCCCGCGAATTCATCGGGCCCTTCTTCGGATTCGTGACCGGCTGGACGTACTGGCTGTTCTGGGTCGTCACCGGAATCACCGAAGTCACCGCCGCCGCCACCTATATGACGTACTGGTGGAACATTCCCCAGTGGCTGTCCGCACTCGCCTTCACCGTCATTCTGTACGGCGCGAACCTGATCTCCGTGAAGCTCTTCGGCGAGCTGGAGTTCTGGTTCTCCATGGTCAAGGTCACCGCGATCGTCGGCATGATCCTCATCTGCGCCGGCGTCCTGACGATCGGCTTCTCCGACGCCGGTGACACCGCGACCGTCTCCAACCTCTGGAACAACGGCGGCTTCTTCCCCAACGGCCTCAGCGGAATGCTCATGACGCTCCAGATCGTCATGTTCGCCTTCCTCGCCGTCGAACTCGTCGGCGTCACCGCCGGCGAGTCCAAGGACCCCAGGACCGTCCTGCCCAAGGCCATCAACACCGTGCCGTGGCGCATCGCCGTCTTCTACGTCGGCGCGCTGATCATGATCCTGTCGGTCGTGCCGTGGTCCACCTTCAAGCCGGGCGTCTCGCCGTTCGTGAAGGCCTTCGAGGAGATGGGGCTCGGCATCGGCGCCGCCGTCGTCAACTTCGTCGTCCTGACCGCGGCGCTCTCCTCCTGCAACTCCGGCATGTACTCCACCGGCCGTATGCTCCGCGACCTGGCCATGAACGGACAGGGCCCCCGCGCCTTCACCAGGCTGACGAGGAACGGCCTGCCGCTCACCGGCACCACCTTCTCCGCCGCCCTGATGCTCGTCGGCGTCTGGATCAACTACCAGTGGCCCGGAGAGGCGTTCAACTACGTCGTCTCCTTCGCCACCATCTCCGGCATGTGGGCCTGGATCATGATCCTCTTCAGCCAGATCCGCTACCGCCGCCTCGCCGACCGGGGCCTGCTCCCGCAGTCGTCGTTCAAGGCCCCCGGCGCCCCGTACACCAGCTGGTTCGCGCTCGCCTTCATCGGCATGGTCATCGTGATGATGGCGATCGACAAGGACGCCAGGATCTCGCTCTACTGCGCCCCGCTCTGGGCGCTCGTCCTCGGCGTCTCCTACCTGGTGCTCAGGTCGCGCGACCCGGAGAACACCGCCTTCGTCAGGCGCTGAGACCGAAAGGGCGGGCCCGGCCACCGGGCCCACCCGCCGACCCCGAGGGCGGGCCCGGCCACCCACCGGGCCCACGACCACCCTCCTCCCGGACCGCCCGGCCGCCCCCCCCACGGCCCCGGCGTGTCCACCATGCGGCCCTCTCCGTACCACCCACCGGTACGCGGAGGGCCGCATGCCTATCCTGGCGCCATGCTGACCATCACCCAGGCGCTCCACGACCAGATCGTCGCCCACTCCAGAGCCGACCACCCCGACGAGGCGTGCGGCGTGGTGGCGGGCCCGGCCGGCACGGGGCGCCCCGAGCGCTTCATCCCGATGCTCAACGCCGCCCGCTCGCCCACGTTCTACGAGTTCGACTCCGGCGACCTGCTCAAGCTGTACCGCGAGCTGGACGACCGCGACGAGGACCCCGTGATCATCTACCACTCGCACACGGCCACCGAGGCCTACCCCTCCCGCACCGACGTGACGTACGCCAACGAGCCCGGCGCCCACTACGTCCTGGTCTCCACCGCCGACATCGACGGCGCGGGCCCCTTCCAGTTCCGCTCCTACCGCATCGTGGACGGCGAGATCACCGAGGAAGAAGTGCAGGTCGTCGAGGCGTACTGACCACCGGGCACCCTCCCGGCGGCCCCCGCGCCGCCCTCCGGACACCGCCTCGCAAAGCCGCGGAACGGGTCTGGCACACTGCACCCCAGACCCGAACACAAGGCAGCGGGAACCAGGAAGCCGGTGCGAATCCGGCACGGTCCCGCCACTGTGACCGGGCCCCCTCCCCCGCGGACCCTCCGCGCCGGAGGGCGGCCCGGAAGCCAGGAACTGGCCCGCTGCCTTCCCGCATCGACCAGGGGACGCGGAAATCCCCCGGAGAGGCCCCGCCATGTCCCGGCGCACCCCCGCGCTCATAGCCGCCGCCGTGCTGCTCCCGCTCGCCCTCACCGCCTGCTCCACCCCGGACGGCGACGACGCCACCGGGGACAAGGCCTCGGCGAAGAGCGACGGCTTCCCGTACACCGTCACCAACTGCGGTGTCACCACCACGTACAAGGCCCCGCCGAAGCGCGTGGTCACCATGAACCAGCACGTCACCGAGATCATGCTGGAACTGGGCCTGGCCAAGTCCCTCGTCGGCACCGCCTACCTCGACGACCAGGTCCTGCCGAAGTACGCCGAGGACTACGCCTCCGTCCCGGTCATCGCCAAGGAGTACCCCTCCTACGAGCAGGTCCTCGCCGCCGACCCCGACTTCGTCTACGGCGGCTACGCCAGCGCCTTCGCCGCGGGCGACGGCCGCGGCCGCGAGGCGCTGAAGAAGTCCGGCGTCGAGACCCGGCTCAACATCGAGAGCTGCGCCAAGGCCGACACCCCGATGGAGACCCTCTACGAGGAGATCCGCGAGGTCGGCCGCACCTTCGGCGTCAGCGACCGCGCCGAGGCCTGGGTCGAGCAGGCGAAGGCCGACAACGCCGCCACCGCCGAGAAGCTCAAGGACCTCGAGCCCCTCCCCGTCTTCGTCTACGACAGCGGCGACAAGACCGCCTTCACCGCGGGCGGCAAGGGCATCGGCAACGAGCTGATCAAGCGGGCCGGCGGCACCAACGTCTTCGCCGACCTGGACAAGGCCTTCGGCGACGCCTCCTGGGAGAACGTCGTCGCCCGCAAGCCCGAGGCGATCGTGATCTACGACTACGGCTCCACCACCGTCGAACAGAAGAAGAAGCGCCTCCTCACCGACCCGGCCCTCGCCGACGTCCCCGCCATCAAGAACAAGCGGTTCGCGGTCATGCCGCTCTCCGACGCGGTCCTCGGCGTCCGCGTCCCCGCCGCCGTCGACAAGCTCGCGGCCCAGCTCCACCCGGCGGCCACCACCCCGTGACCTGCCGCGCCCCCGCACCGCGGCGGCTGCTGCGCTACACCCTGGTCGTCGGCGTCCTCGCCGTACTCCTCGCAGCCGCCGTGGTCGCCGCCCTCGCCCTCGGCTCCGTCCGCATCCCGCCCGACCAGGTGCTCTCCATCCTGACCGGGCGGGCGGAGGCGAGCCCGTTCCGCACGATCGTCCTCGACGTGCGGCTGCCCCGGGTCATCCTCGGCACCGTCGTCGGCGCCGGACTCGCCGTCATCGGCACGGTCCTCCAGGCCCTCGTACGCAACCAGCTGGCCGACCCGTTCCTCCTCGGCGTCTCCTCCGGAGCCTCCACCGGCGCGGTCCTGGTGATCGTCCTCGGCATCGGCGCCTCCCTCGCCACCACCGTCACGATCCCCGCCGCGGCCTTCGTCGGCGCGCTGCTCTCGCTGCTGCTCGTCTACACCCTGGCGCGCGGCGGAGGGGGCCTCACCACCAACCGGCTCGTCCTCGCCGGGGTCGCCGTCTCCTACATCCTCTCCGCGCTCACCAGCCTGATCCTGGTCACCTCCGCCCGCGCCGACCACCTCCAGGAAGTCCTCTACTGGACCCTCGGCGGCCTCGGCGCGGCCCGCTGGGACATGCTCGCGATCCCCGCCGTCGCCCTGGTCGCCGGCACGGCCGTACTCCTGACCCTGGCGCGCCCGCTCGACCTGCTCCTGGTGGGGGAGGAGGGCGCGACCGTACTGGGCCTGGACACCGCCCGCTTCCGGGCCGCCGTCTTCGTCCTCGCCTCGCTCATGACCGGGGCGCTCGTCGCCTTCAGCGGGGCGATCGGGTTCGTCGGCCTGATGGTCCCGCACATGGCCCGGATGGCGGTCGGCGCCTCGCACCGCGCGCTCCTGCCGGTCGTCGCGCTCGGGGGAGCGGTCTTCCTGGTCCTCGCCGACCTGGCCGCCCGCACGCTCGCCGCCCCGCAGGACATCCCGGTCGGCGTCCTCACGGCCCTGACCGGCGGCCCGTTCTTCCTGTGGATGCTGCGGCGCAGGCCCGGGGGAGCGCCCGCATGAAGCCGTCACTTCCCGAGGGAGCCCACCCGTGACCACCCTGCGCACCGAGGCACTCTCGTACGGCACCGGCGAGGGCCGCCACCTCGTCGACTCCGTCGACCTCACCGCCGCCGACGGCGAGACGGTCGGCCTGGTCGGCCCCAACGGCAGCGGCAAGACCACCCTCCTGCGCTGCGTCTACGGCACCCTGCGCCCCACCCACGGCCGGGTCCTCCTGGACGGCGACGACCTCGCCACCCTCCCCGTGAAGGCCCGCGCCCAGCGCATCGCCACCGTCCCGCAGGACGGCCACGCCGGGTTCGAGCTCACCGTCGGCCAGGTCGTCGCGATGGGCCGCGCCCCGCACAAACGGTTCTGGGAGGCGGACAACGCCGCCGACACCGCGCTGGTCGCCGACGCCCTGGAACGGGTGGGGATCGCCGCACTCGGACCCCGTTCGTTCGCCTCCCTCTCCGGCGGCGAACGCCAGCGCGCCCTGGTCGCCCGCGCCCTGGTCCAGCAGCCCTCGCTCGTCGTCCTGGACGAGCCGACCAACCACCTGGACATCCGCTACCAGCTGGAGATCCTCTCCCTGGTCCGCGAGCTGGGCACCACCAACCTCCTCGCCCTGCACGACCTCAACCTCGCCGCGTACTACTGCGACCGCGTCTACGTCCTCAAGGACGGCCGCGTCGTCGCCTCCGGCACCCCCGAAGAGGTGCTCACGGCCGAGCTGCTGGGCGAGGTGTACGGCGTCGCCGCCGAGGTCAGCACCCACCCGAAGACGGGCGCCCCCACGGTCGTCTACCTCCCGGAAGGGCCCGGCCGCCCCGCCCTGTCCACATAGCGGTCGCTCACCATCCACGATGTGGGATCGCACTCGGGTTTTCCGACCGGGAATCGATACGATGCCCGCATGGTTCCCCATGACGTGAGCAACAGGACGCCGGGCACGCTGCTCGTCGCGCGGCTGCACGTCGACCTGTGCAGGCTCAAGAGCGCGATCTGTCCCCCGCCCGCGGCCTGCCCGTGAGCCGCACGGCCTGAGCCACGGTCCGCGCGAGCCCCACGCACACGCACCACCCACCACACCCCCTGCGCGGGGGAAGAAACGCGCGCCCCACGCCACCTCCCCGCTTTCGACAGGAGCCCACGCCATGGCCATCGAGGTCCGCATCCCGACCATCCTCCGCACCTACACCGACGGCGCCAAGGCCGTCGAAGGCAACGGGGAGACCCTCGCCGACCTCTTCGCCGACCTGGAGAGCCGCCACACCGGCATCCGTGAGCGCATCGTCGACGGCGAACAGCTCCGCCGCTTCGTCAACGTCTACCTCAACGACGAGGACGTCCGCTTCCTCGACGGCATCTCCACCAAGCTCAGCGACGGCGACAACGTCACCATCCTCCCGGCCGTCGCCGGCGGCATGCGCTGATGAGGTACGACTCCCCGCTGGCGGCCGTGGGGAACACCCCCCTCGTCCGCCTCCCGCGGCTGTCCCCGTCCGAGGACGTCCGCATCTGGGCCAAGCTGGAGGACCGCAACCCCACCGGCTCGATCAAGGACCGCCCCGCGCTCCACATGGTCGAACAGGCCGAGAAGGACGGCCGGCTGACACCCGGCTGCACCATCCTGGAGCCCACCAGCGGCAACACCGGCATCTCGCTCGCCATGGCGGCCAAGCTCAAGGGCTACCGCATCGTCTGCGTCATGCCGGAGAACACCTCGCAGGAACGGCGCGACCTGCTCGCCATGTGGGGCGCCGAGATCATCTCCTCTCCGGCAGCGGGCGGCTCCAACACCGCCGTCCGCGTCGCCAAGGAACTCAGCGCCGAGCACCCGGACTGGGTGATGCTCTACCAGTACGGCAACCCGGACAACGCGGGCGCCCACTACGCCACCACCGGCCCGGAGATCCTCACCGACCTCCCGTCCATCACGCACTTCGTGGCGGGCCTGGGCACCACCGGCACCCTCATGGGCGTCGGCCGCTACCTCCGCGAGAACCGGCCCGGCATCCAGATCGTCGCCGCCGAACCGCGCTACGACGACCTGGTCTACGGCCTGCGCAACCTCGACGAGGGCTTCGTCCCCGAGCTGTACGACGCCTCGGTCCTCACCACCCGCTTCTCCGTGGGCTCGGCCGACGCGGTCACCCGCACCCGTGAACTCCTCCAGCAGGAGGGCATCTTCGCGGGCGTCTCCACCGGCGCCGCGCTCCACGCGGCGATCGGCGTGGGCCACAAGGCGGTCAAGGCCGGGGAGAGCGCGGACATCGTCTTCGTGGTCGCGGACGGCGGCTGGAAGTACCTGTCGACCGGCGTCTACACGGCCGAGACGACAGAAGCGGCGATCGAGACGCTACAGGGCCAGCTCTGGGCGTGAACGCCACCGGCCCCTTCGGCGCTTGAGGAGCGGGGCCCGGGGCCCGGGGCGGAGCCCCGAAAGCCAGGGGCCCCGCTCCTCACCCCGCCCGCACCACTGCGAAGGGTCACCCCGCCCCCAGCCCCCGTACCCGCTCCCACAGCTCCGGGTCCACGGTCCCCACCCGGCGCCGGAACCCGGCCAACCGCACCTCCCGCAGCTCATCCGTCTCCAGGAAACTCTGCCGCCCCCGCTGATCCCCCACCGTCCCCGCGGGCAGCGCGATCACCCCCGGCCGCTCCTCGTGGTGCTTGCTGGTGATCTTGGCGACGAGCGCCGTGCGCCCCCGGCCCCGCCCCCGTACGGAGAGCACCAGGCACGGCCGGTCCTTGGACCCGGGCCCGTCCTCGTACGGCACATCGGCCCACCACACCTCGCCCGCCCGCGGCGTCCGCCCGTCCCCGCGCCCCGCCGGGCCCGACGGCCGTGACGGCGGCCGGGTCGACGCCTCCGGCTGCCGGGGCCGCCGCGAGCGGGGCCCCCGGTCCGAGCGCCCCCGCCCGTCCACCACCGCGGCGACGAGAGCCAGCAGAACCACGGCGACCAGCGCCACCCACCAGAACGTGTCCATCCCCCGACCGTACCGGCGCCGGCGGGCGACCCGGCCTCCCCCGACCGCCCGGCCCGGCCCTCACGCCGCGCCCGGCCGCCGCCGTGGGCGCGCTTCCATCGAACCGGTGACAGAGCAGGTGAGTTCCCCCACAACGGCAGGCGGCAGAGGAGCGACGCGGAGTTTTGCGCCTTACGCTCGACAAACCGCAAAACGTTCCGGCAGGAATTGCACGACCCCTCCCGCACGAACCCTCCCCGTCCCACGCCTCGGAGGTTCACGCTCCATGAAGCTCACCGTCGTCGGCTGCTCCGGCTCGTTCCCGTCCCCGGGTTCGGCATGCTCGAGCTACCTCGTAGAGGCCGACGGCTTCCGGCTGCTCCTCGACATGGGCAACGGCGCCCTGGGCGAGCTGCAGCGCCACGTCGGTCTCTACGACCTCGACGCGATCTTCCTCAGCCACCTCCACTCCGACCACTGCATCGACATGTGCGCGTACTTCGTCGTGCGCTACTACCGCCACGACGGCGCCCGCCCCGTCCCCCTTCCGGTCTACGGACCCGAGGGCACCGAGCAACGCCTGACCGCCGCCCACGGAGACACCCCCTCCGACCGGGCGATGAGCGAGGTCTTCGACTTCCACACGCTCAAGGCGGGCTCCTTCGAGATCGGCCCGTTCTCCGTCCGTACGGAGAAGCTCCGCCACCCCGTCGACACCTTCGGCATCCGGATCGAGCACGGCGGCTCCACCCTCGCCTACTCCGGCGACACCGGGAGCTGCGACGCCCTGGAGGAGCTGGCCCGGGACGCGGACCTGTTCCTGTGCGAGGCGTCGTTCGTCGACGGCAAGGAAGACATCCCCGACCTGCACCTCAACGGCCGGGAGGCCGGCGAGGCCGCCGCCCGCGCGGGCGCCCGCCGGCTCGTCCTCACCCACATCCCGCCGTGGACCGACGCGGACCGCAACCTCGCGGACGCGCGGACGGCCTACCCGGGGCCGGTGGACCTGGCCGCGCCCGGGGCGGTCTACGAGGTCTGACCCCGGCCGGCGCGTACGGCGAAAGCCCCCGCCTCCCCGAAGAACGGGGTGCGGGGGCTTCGGCGTGCGACGGGTGCGGCGGAGGCTACTTCGCCTCGGCCTTCTGCAGCTCGGCGAGCTCCTCGTCCGACTCCCGGCCCGGGGTCGGGAGGTTGAACTTGGTGATCGCGAAGCGGAAGACCACGTAGTAGATCGCCGCGAAGCCGAGGCCGACCAGGACCAGCAGCCAGGGCTTCGACGCGATGCCGAGGTTCAGCAGGAAGTCGACCAGACCGGCGGAGAAGCCGAAGCCGTCCTTCATGCCGAGCGCCCAGGTCAGGGCCATCGACACACCGGTCAGCACCGCGTGGATCGCGTACAGCACCGGGGCGATGAACATGAACGTGAACTCGATGGGCTCGGTCACACCGGTGACGAACGAGGTCAGCGCGAGGGAGAACATCATGCCGCCGACGACCTTGCGGCGCTCGGGGCGGGCGCAGTGGACGATCGCGAGGCAGGCCGCCGGGAGGGCGAACATCATGATCGGGAAGAAGCCGGTCATGAACTGTCCGGCGTTCGGGTCACCGGCCAGGAAGCGGGCGATGTCACCGTGGGCGCCGTTGTACTCGCCCGCCTGGAACCACGGGAAGGAGTTCAGCAGGTGGTGCATGCCGACCGGGATCAGCGCACGGTTGGCGACACCGAAGATGCCCGCGCCGACGGCGCCGGAGCCGACGAGCCACTCACCGAGGTTGTGCAGACCGGAGCCGAGCACCGGCCAGATCAGACCGAAGACGATACCGATGAGCAGACCCGCGAAGGCGGAGAGGATCGGGACCAGGCGGCGGCCGCTGAAGAAGCCGGCCCAGTCGGGCAGCTTGGTCCGGTAGAAGCGCTGGTACAGCAGGGCCACGACTATGCCCATCACGACACCGCCGAGAACACCGGCGTTGACGGGGGCGTCGCTCATCACGATCTTGCCGTCGGCCACGCCGGCGACCTGCGGCAGGTTGCTGTCCGTGAAGGTGGCGAGCACCTTCTGGAAGACCAGGTAGCCGGTGACGGCGGCCAGGGCCGTCGAGCCGTCCGACTTCTTCGCGAAGCCGATGGCGATACCGACGGCGAACAGCAGCGGCATGTTGTCGAGAATGGCGCCACCGCCCGCGGCCATGTAGCTCGCGAGCTTCGTGATGAAGGTCGGGAACGAGTCGCGGCCCAGCATGTCGTCGTTGCCGAGGCGGACCAGGAGCGCGGCGGCCGGCAGCACAGCGACCGGCAGCATGAGGCTGCGGCCGATGCGCTGCATGACGGCCATCACGCCGGCGCCCTTCTTCTTCTCGGCCGCGGGTGCGGTCTCAGCCGTGGTCATCAGATCCTCCATGGGGCACGGTGCCGCCCAGGTCGTTGATGCGGGGAGGCGGCGACTCGACAGACGCGGCAGACAGCCGTGGTCTGGACCACTCAGTGGTGTAGACCAGTTTTAGCACGGTGAGGGTTAGATAAGGAACCTGCAATTACCTGCTGATTCGCGGTAGCAGACCCGGCACGTTCGGTGACACGCGAAAGGCCCCCGGACCGGGCGGTCCGAGGGCCTTGCGCGAGCGGGGCCGAAGCTCCGCTGCCCTGCTACTTCGTGAGGTCCTTCTCGATCTCCTTCTCGACCTCCGGCGGCTCCCGGCCCGGGGTCTTGAGGTCGAACCTGGTGATCGCGAAGCGGAAGACCACGTAGTAGATCACCGCGAAGCACGCGCCGATCGGGATGATCAGCCACGGTTTCGTATCGAGATGCCAGTTGACGACGTAGTCGATCAACCCGGCCGAGAAGCTGAACCCGGCATGCACCCCCAGCAGCCAGGTGATGCCCATCGAGGCCCCGGTGAGCACCGCGTGCACGCCGTACAGCAGCGGCGCGACGAACATGAACGAGAACTCGATCGGCTCGGTCACACCCGTGACGAACGACGTCAGCGCCACCGACACCATCAGACCGCCCACCTCCTTGCGGCGCTCGGGCCGGGCGGTGTGGGTGATGGCCAGGGCCGCGGCGGGCAGGCCGAACATCATGATCGGGAAGAAGCCGGAGGTGAACTGTCCGGCCGACGGGTCCTCGGCGAAGAACCGGGAGATGTCGCCCTGGACGGTCGCGCCGTCCGCCCCGGTGAACTCGCCCGCCTGGAACCAGAAGAACGTGTTCAGGAACTGGTGCATCCCGATCGGGATCAACAGCCGGTTCGCGAAGCCGAAGATCGCCGCCCCCCACGAGCCGAGGTCGATCAGCTGCTTGGAGAACCAGGTCAGCCCGTCACCCACCGGCTGCCACAGCAGCCCGAACAGCACGCCCAGGATCACGCAGAGGAACGCCATCAGGATGGGCACCAGGCGCCGGCCGTTGAAGAAGCCGAGCCAGTCCACCAGCTTGGTCCGGTGGAACCGCTGCCAGACCACGGCGGTCAGCAGGCCGATCAGGATGCCGCCGAGGACCCCGGGGTTCTGCGGCTCACCGGCGGGCAGCTCCTCGGTCACGGTGTTGTCCATGGGGAACGCGGTGAGGACGCCCCGGTAGACCAGGAAGCCGACCACGGCCGCCAGCGCGGTGGAGCCGTCCGCCTTCTTCGCGAAGCCGATGGCCACGCCGATGCAGAAGAGGAGCGGCAGGCCGAGCTGGCCGTCGAGGATCGCCGTACCGCCGTTGAGCAGGACCGCGGAGGTCTTGTCCCAGAAGGCGCCGTGCAGATAGGAGTCGAACAGGTTCCCGAGGCTGACGAGCAGGCCCGCCGCGGGAAGGACGGCCACCGGGAGCTGGAGACTGCGGCCGACCTTCTGCAATCCCTGCACCGGCCCGTTCCACCATTTTGGCTGCGGTGCCGCAGCGGCGCTCGAACTCATCGGCATCCTTCCGGAACAAGCCTCGTTTGGCGGTCGTTGGAAACTGGTGTAGACCAGTTGCGTCACGGTCCGGGGCCCGCCCCGAAGTCAGGGCACCGGTGATCGTTATCTTTGGTGATAGTCCGGTTACCCGCCCGCGAAGTTGGGCCAACCGTGCGTTACCGTGACGAAACGGACCCGCAGCGGGCGGCCCGTCTGCACGCGAACACCAGGGAGAAGGCATGGCCACCAAGGCTGAGAAGATCGTCGCCGGGCTCGGCGGCATCGAGAACATCGACGAGATCGAAGGCTGCATCACCCGCCTCCGCACCGAGGTCCACGACGCCAGCAAGGTCGACGAAGCCGCCCTGAAGGCCGCCGGCGCCCACGGCGTCGTCAAGATGGGCACCGCGATCCAGGTCGTCATCGGCACCGACGCCGACCCCATCGCCGCCGACATCGAGGACATGATGTGACCGGCTGACACCCCGCCGGACACCGCGGACGCCCCTGGGGGCGCCCGCACCCCGCAGGCCTCGCACCTCACCGGTGGCGGGGCCTGTGCCGTACCCGGAGGGCCTGGCCCCGGAAGACCTGATCCCGGGCCGCCCGGTCCCGGGGCCGGGCGGCCCCACCTCCCCCGGCCCCACCGCCCCCGGCCCCACGACCTCGGGCCGTCCGGCCCCACCGCACCCGAACGGAGCCACCCCGCCAGCGGATAAGGTCGGGCCCATGTCTCGCATCGACGGCCGCACCCCCGAACAGCTCCGCCCCGTCACCATCGAACGCGGCTGGAGCAAGCACGCCGAAGGCTCAGTCCTCATCTCCTTCGGCGACACCAAAGTCTTCTGCACCGCCTCCGTCACCGAAGGCGTCCCGCGCTGGCGCAAGGGCAGCGGCGAAGGCTGGGTCACCGCCGAATACTCCATGCTGCCCCGCTCCACCAACACCCGCGGCGACCGCGAAGCCGTACGCGGCAAGATCGGCGGACGCACCCACGAGATCAGCCGCCTGATCGGCCGCTCCCTGCGCGCGGTCATCGACTACAAGGCCCTCGGCGAGAACACCATCGTCCTGGACTGCGACGTCCTCCAGGCCGACGGCGGCACCCGCACCGCCGCCATCACCGGCGCGTACGTCGCCCTCGCCGACGCCGTCGCCTGGGCCCAGGGCAAGAAGATCGTCAAGGCCGGCCGCAAGCCCCTCACCGACACCGTCGCCGCCATCAGCGTCGGCATCGTCGACGGCACCCCGCTGCTCGACCTCTGCTACGAGGAGGACGTCCGCGCCGAGACCGACATGAACGTCGTCTGCACCGGCGACGGCCGCTTCGTCGAGGTCCAAGGGACCGCCGAGGGCGCCCCGTTCGACCGCAAGGAGCTCGGCTCGCTCCTCGACCTGGCCACCGCGGGCTGCGTCGACCTCGCCGCACTCCAGCGCGACGCACTCGCCGCCACGCAGAACGCGTAGCGACCCGCCTTCCCCGGGTAAAGAAGCAACCAAGTAAGCACGCCACAGCGTCGTTACGGGCACGGGCGCACGGGTCGAACCGTGCGCCCGTCCGCGTACCGATCCCCGGGGAGGGACCGCACCATGGCCTCGCGCCGCCACCAACGCCTCGCACTCGCCACCGCCGCCACCCTGCTGACGCTCACCACGGCCGTGGGCTGCGCCGGACTCGACAAGGCGCTCGACTGCGTCCGCACCGCCGACGCCATAGCCACCAGCGTCGGCAACCTCCAACGGGCCGTCTCCAGCGCCTCCGGTGACATCACCCAGGCGTCCGAGGCCCTGGACGACATCGACCGCGAGCTCAAGAACCTCGGCGAGACCACCGGCAACGCCGACCTCTCCAAGGCCATCGACGGTCTCAAGGCGGGCGTCACCAACGTGCGCGCATCCATCGAGAGCGGCGACGCCACCCCCGACATCAGCCCGGTGACGGACGCGGCGACGGAGATCGGCAAGGTCTGCGCGCCGTAGGGCACGCCGCAGGGGGGGGGCGGGACCGGCACGGGGGCAGGCGGCAGCGGAGCCGGTACGGGCGGGGCGGCGGCGCGACCGGCCGGGGCGCGGGCCCACCGGCCCGCCCGCCCCGGCGATAATCGCCCCATGAAGCGCCTGATCCTCGCCACCCGCAACGCCGGGAAAATCACCGAACTCCACGCCATCCTCGCCGACGCGGGGCTCGACCTCGACCTCGTCGGCGCGGACGCGTACCCGGACATCCCCGACGTCAAGGAGACCGGCGTCACCTTCGCCGAGAACGCGCTCCTCAAGGCCCACGCCCTGGCCCAGGCCACCGGCCTCCCCGCCGTCGCCGACGACTCGGGCCTCTGCGTCGACGTCCTCGGCGGCGCCCCCGGCATCTTCTCGGCCCGCTGGTCCGGCACCCACGGCGACGACAGGGCCAACCTCGACCTGCTCCTGGCCCAGCTCGGCGACATCGCCGACGAACACCGCGGGGCCTCCTTCGCCTGCGCCGCCGCCCTGGCCCTCCCCGACGGCACCGAACGCGTCGTCGAGGGCCGTCTGAACGGCACCCTGCGCCACGCCCCGTCCGGCGGCTACGGCTTCGGCTACGACCCGATCCTCCAGCCGGAGGGCGAGACCCGCACATGCGCGGAGCTGACCCCGGCGGAGAAGAACGCGATCAGCCACCGCGGCAAGGCGTTCCGGGCGCTGGTGCCGGTGGTGCGGGAGTTGGTGGGCTGACGCAGTGCTGCCCGGCCCCTCGGGAGGGGCCGGGCAGCACCGGGGTGCGTGCGCCCGGTCGGATTCGAACCGACAGACACGACCACCTAAAGATCGCCGCTCAAACCAGTTGGCGTGCGGGCGCAGAACGACAGCAAGCCTACTGCTTCCGCGAAGGGAGTGCGGCGAAATATGAGCGAGATCTTCAGGGCCTCAGAACTTCGGGTCCGGCGACTGTGCCTGGACCAGTTCCGCCGCCTCCTCGTCCGTCTCCACCGACGGCGGGGAGCCGATCAGGGGCTGCTGGGCGGTCTCCTTCATGCAGGCGACCGCGATCACGCCCACCAGGGCCGCCGCCATCGCGTAGTACGCGGGCATCAGGTTGGAGCCCGTCCAGCTGATCAGGGCCGTGATCACCAGCGGGGTCGTACCGCCGAAGATCGACGCGGAGAGGTTGTAGCCGACCGACAGGGACCCGTAGCGCACGTGCGTCGGGAACAGGGCCGGCAGGGCCGCGGACATCGTGCCGAGCATGCAGACCAGCGAGAGGCCGAGCATCAGCATGCCGACCGTGATGGGGAGGATGCCGTCCACCCGGATGAGGAGGAACGCCGGGAGGGAGAGGACGAGGAAGCCCAGCATGCCGGTCATCAGCAGTGGCTTGCGGCCGAAGCGGTCGGAGAGCTTGCCGATCCGGCTGATGATCGTCATCAGGAACACCATCACGCCGAGCAGGATCAGCAGCCCGTGCGTCTCGCTGTAGCCGAGCTCGTCGGAGAGGTACGTCGGCATGTACGACAGCAGCATGTAGTCGGTGATGTTGTACGCGCCCACCAGGCAGATGCAGAGGATCAGCGTCCGCCAGTGCTGCCGGAAGATCTTGGCGAGGTCCCCCTTGGCCGTGGTCTCGACGCCGTCCGCCGCCTCGCTCGCGTGGGCGATGCCGCCCTCCAGCTTCTGGAAGGCCGGGGTCTCGTCCAGGCGCAGTCGCAGGTAGAGGCCGACCAGCCCCAGCGGGCCCGCGACGAGGAACGGGATCCTCCACCCCCAGGCCTCCATCTGGGCGGTGTCCAGCAGGGCGTACAGGGTCGTGACGAGCCCGGCCGCGGCGACGTACCCCGCCAGCGTCCCGAACTCCAGGAAGCTGCCGAAGAAGCCGCGGCGCTTGTCGGGGGCGTACTCGGCGATGAACGTGGACGCGCCGCCGTACTCACCGCCCGTGGAGAAGCCCTGGAGCATCCGGAAGAAGATCAGCAGGACGGCGGCCCAGACGCCGATCGTCTGGTGCGAGGGGATCAGGCCGATGGCGAACGTGCCGATCGCCATCAGGATCATCGTCAGCGCGAGCACCTTCTTGCGGCCGATCTTGTCACCCATAGGGCCGAAGAGCATGCCGCCGAGCGGCCGTACGAGGAAGGCCACGGCGAAGGTCGCGAAGGAGGAGAGGAGCTGTGTCGTCTCGTTCCCGGACGGGAAGAACACATGTCCGATGGTCACGGCCAGGTAGGAGTAGATACCGAAGTCGAACCACTCCATGGCGTTACCCAGCGAGGCCGCCTTCACCGCGCGCTTCACCGCGGCGTCGTCCGTGATGGTGATGTCCGTACGGCGCAGCCTGGGGTTCTTGCGCTTGCGGGCGGCCCGGAAGAGCGTGGGGTGGCGTTTGACCGCTTCGGGGTCGGCCGCCTGGGTGGGGTCGGGGGCCGCCATGGCCGGGTCCTTTCCTCGGAGGGTGTTCCAGGAAAGGCTTCTGCGCGGTGGTGGCGGTCGCAAACCGACTTCACGGCCGGATGCGACGTCCCTCACACGGTCCCGGCGCGGTTCCGGGGCGGAGGCGAGGGCCGGGCGCGGCCCGGCACGGGCCGTGGACGGTCGTGGAGGGGCTCGGGGGCGTTCCGGGGGGTGATACCCGTTCCCGTCGTGACCCGGGCCCCGTGCCGCGGGGGAGGGCGTTCGGTTCGCCCGCCCCGGATGGCCCATCCGGGGCGGTGCGTGGCCGGGGGTGCGGTCAGATCCCCAGGTCCCTGATGATCTTGGCCACGTGGCCGGTCGCCTTGACGTTGTAGAAGGCGTGCTCGACCTTGCCGTCCTCGTCGACGACGACGGTGGAGCGGATGACGCCCGTCACCACTTTGCCGTAGAGCTTCTTCTCGCCGAAGGCGCCGTACGCCTCCAGGGTCTCCTTGGACGGGTCGCCGACCAGGGTGACCTTGAGGTTCTCCTGCTCGCGGAATTTCGCGAGCTTCTCCGGCTTGTCGGGGGAGACGCCGATGACGTCGTAGCCGGCGCCCGCGAGCAGGTCGAGGTTGTCCGTGAAGTCGCAGGCCTGCTTGGTGCAACCGGGGGTAAGAGCAGCCGGGTAGAAGTAGACGATGACCTTGCGGCCCTTGTGGTCCGCGAGCGAGACCTCGTTGCCGTCGGCGTCGGGAAGGGTGAAGGCGGGGGCGGGGTCGCCGGGCTTGAGTCGCTCGCTCATGTGGTTCTCCTCGGGTGGTGCGCGGGTCGGACGGGACCGAGCGTAATAGGGGTGCCGCCGGGTGTGCGGGGGTTCGAGCTGACAGACTGTCGATGAAGGTTTACCGGAGACACGACCACGGAGGCGGCGCAGTGTCGGATGCCAGGACCCCTGCGCAGATCGAGGCGGACATCATCAGCAGGCGCGAGCAGCTCGCTGTGGTGCTCGACGAGATCGGGGTGCGGGTACACCCGCAGACGATCATCGGCGATGCGAAGGCGAAGGTGGCCGCGAACGTGGACCGCACGGCCGGCCGGGCGTTCGTCGCGGTGAATCGCTCGGTGTCACAGGTGAAGGCGCAGTTCGTCGCGGAGGACGGCTCGCCGCGGCTGGAGCGGGTGATTCCCGCCGCGCTGCTGGTGGTGGGTGTGGTGGGGCTGCTCGCCACCGCCAGGCGCCGCCGCGCGTGACCGCTTCGCCCCGATCGGCGCACGGCCCCCTCCGGCGTGTGTGCCGGTGCGGGGACGGTAGGTTGCGGGCGTGAGCGAGAACACCCAGGGCAAGGCCCGCGGCACCACCCCCGACATCACCCGCGCCGGCGCCCACGACGATGACAAGCTGCCCATCCGCATGCTGCACGACCGCGTCCTGGTGCGGAACGACACCGCCGAGGGCGAGCGGCGCTCCGGTGGCGGCATCCTGATCCCGGCGACGGCGGCGGTGGGCCGGCGGCTCGCCTGGGCCGTGGTCGTCGCGGTCGGTCAGAACGTGCGGACGGTGGAGCCGGGGGACCGTGTGCTGTACGACCCCGAGGACCGTGCCGAGGTCGAGGTGCGGGGGGTGGCGTACGTGCTGATGCGCGAGCGGGACCTGCACGCGGTGGCGGCGGACCGGTTCGAGGGTTCGGTGGACTCGACCGGGCTGTACCTCTAGAAGGCCTTTGAAGGAGTACGCGAGGGCTTGGTGACCATGGTCACCGAGCCCTCCTGCCATTCCTTGCTACGGTGGAATCACCCCGACGAGACGCGCCGTACCGGGCAGGCAAAGACGACGCACCCGTGTCCGTTCGCGTGCTCGCGTACCCGCGTGTCCGTGTGTTGTCGTCGGAGGTTCTGTCATGGCCTGGGTTCTGCTGGTCGTCGCCGGTCTGCTCGAAGTGGGCTGGGCGATCGGGATGAAGTACACCGAGGGGTTCACCCGGCTGTGGCCGAGCGTGTTCACCGGTCTCGGGATCGTGTCGAGCATGGTGCTGCTGTCGCACGCGGCGAAGACGCTGCCGATCGGTACGGCGTACGGCGTGTGGGTCGGCATCGGCGCGGCCGGTGCGGCGGTCCTGGGCATGGTCGTGCTGAACGAGCCGGTGACCGCGGCCCGGATCTTCTTCGTCTGTCTGCTGCTGGTCGCGGTGGTGGGGCTGAAGACGACCTCCGGGCACTGAGGTCTCCCGTACGACCCTGTACGCCCTCGTACGCCGAGGTGCGATGCCGTACGGCCCCGTACGACGTACGAGCGCCGAGTCCTTCCCGTACGAACCTGTACGAAACCGTACGAACCCCGTACGGGAAGGACCAGGGCGGGGATCGGGGTCACTCGCCCGGGTGGCGGGCGCCGCGGACTCCTTCGATGAAGGTGCCGCCGAGGGCCCCCGTGCCGCCGGCGCCCTCGTCCCCGTTGGCGCCGCCCTCGCTCCCCGGGCCGTTCCCCGTTCCGCCGTCGCCTCCGGTGGCTCCGCCGTCCGTGCCGCCCGTCCCGCCCTCCGTACCGCCGTCGGTTCCGTTTCCGGTGTCGCCGCCCGGCGGGGCGGGTGTGGTGGCCGCGGGTGTGGTGGCCGAGGGGGCGGTGGTGTCGGCCGGGGTGCTGGGGGAGGTGCTGGTGGGGGAGGTGTCCGGGGTGGCCGGTCCGGTCGTCGCGGCCTCCTCGTCGCCCGGCTCCTGGGGTTCGTCGGAGCCGGGGGCCGTTTCGAGGTCGAACTCCTTGGCCGGGGAGGAGCGCAGGGCCGCTTCCGTGTAGGCGGCCCAGGTCTCGGCGGGGACGCCGCCGCCGTTGACGCGGTCCAGGCCGAGGGCTCCGTACAGCGGGGTCTGGGTGCCGGATTCGGGGTCCTGGCCCATCACGGCGACGACGGTCGCGAGGTCGGGGGTGTACCCCGCGAACCAGGCGGCCTTGTCCTCCTCGGCGGTGCCCGTCTTGCCGACGGCGGGGCGGCCGGCGGCCTGGGCGGCGGAGCCGGTGCCGCCCTCGACGACCGAGCGGAGGAGGGCGGTGGTGGTGTCGGCGGCCTCGCGGGTGATGGCCTGTTCGGTCTTCCGGTCGGGCAGCTCGATCTCGGTGCCGTCCTTGGTGACCTTGTCGACGAGGGTGTACGGGCCGTGCCGGCCGTGGTCGGCGAGGGTCGCGTACGCCTCGGTGAGGTCCAGGACGCTGGCGGTGGCGGGGCCGAGCGCGATGGAGGGGGAGGCGGTGAGGTCGGGGGTGTCCTCGGGGATGCCGAGGGCGACCGCGGTCTCCTTGACTTTCTCGGGGCCGACGTCCTGGGCCATCTGCGCGTAGACGGCGTTGACGGACTTGTCGGTGGCGGTGCGGACGGTGATCTGCCCGTAGTCGACGTCGTCCTCGTTGGCGGGGTCGTACCCGGTGGAGCCCTGGGGGCCCTGGACGGTCCGTTTGTTGGTGCCGTCGTAGTACGTCTCGGGGGTGATGCGCCGGCCGTCCTGCGTGGTGGAGTCGTTGGCGACGGCGGAGGTGAACACGAACGGCTTGAAGGTGGAGCCGACCTGGTAGTCGCGGCGGGTGGCGTTGTTGACGTACTGCTGGGTGTAGTCGAGCCCGCCGTACATCGCGACGACCTCGCCGGTCCCCGGGACGATGGAGGCGCCGCCGGCGCGTACGTTCGTGTCGGCCTCGCGGTCGTCGCTCCGCTTCTTCATCACGTTGTCCTCGACCGCCGCGACGAGGGCGTCCTGCTTCTTCTTGTCGAGGGTGGTGGTGATGCGGTGGCCGCCGGTGGCGAGGGTCTCCTTGTCGATGATCCCGTTGTCGGCGAGGTAGTCCTCGACGGCCTGCACCAGGTAGCCGCGCTGGCCGGAGAGGCTGGTGGAGGGCTTGGCCTCGGCGGGGACGGGGAACTCGGTGGTGGACCGTTCGCCGGAGTCGAGCCAGTCCTCCTTGACCATGCCGTCCAGGACGTAGTTCCAGCGGCTGAGGGCGGCGGGCTTGCTGTCGGGGTGGGCGACGACGTCGTAGGCGCTGGGGGCGTTCAGCAGGGAGGCGAGGTACGCGCCTTCGGCGGTGGTGAGGTCCTCGACGTTCTTGCCGTAGTACGCCTGGGCGGCGGCCTGGATGCCGTAGGCGTTGCGCCCGAAGTAGCTGGTGTTGAGGTAGCCCTCGAAGATCTGGTCCTTGCTCTGCTCGCGGTTGAGCTTGATCGCGATGAAGAACTCCTTGGCCTTGCGGACGACGGTCCGCTCCTGGCCGAGGTAGTAGTTCTTGACGTACTGCTGGGTGATGGTGGAGCCGCCCTGCTTGCCCTTGCCCGTCGCGGTGTTCCAGCCGGCCCGGAACATGGCCCGCACGTCGACGGCGGGCTGGTCGTAGAAGTCGCGGTCCTCGGCGGCGAGCACGGCCTGCTGGACGGTGGACGGCACCTGGGAGAGCTTGACCTTCTCCCGGTTCACCTCGCCGTCGCGGGCCAGGACGGTGCCGTCCTTGTAGAGGTAGACGTTGGACTGCGCCTCGGCGGCGGCGTTGGCGGCCGGGATGTCGACGAGGTGGTAGCCCGCGAAGAACCCGCCGATGAGCAGGAGTACGGCCCCCAGGGTGGTCCCCAGGACCATGCGCCAGGTCGGGACGAGGCGGCGCCAACCGGTCCGCTTGGGGCGTTTCGTGCGTCCCTTCTTCCCGGTCGCCTCCTCCTGTGCTCCCTGCGCTCCCTGCGCGCCCTCGTCGTCCCCGGGGCTCGCGGAGGCCGTGGAGGGGTCCCGAGGGGTCCAGTTCGGTTGCTCGTCGCTCATGTCGGTGGGGGCTCCTCGGGTGCGGTCGGTGCTCCCATAGTGCCCGTTTCGCCGGGAAACCCTCCTATCATCCTCCGATCTCCCCCGTTCTCCCGTTCCCCACCCCCTGAAAAGCGGTCGCGGGGGTCTTTGCCCGTGCACTAAGGTCGGGCGCTTTGGTGCCTGGAGCCGGGGAGCGGGCCCGGCGACGGTGACAGCGGGGGAGAGGGGACGGCGTGCGGCTGTACGCAGTGGTGGCGGCGGGCGGGTTCCGGCGCTACACCACCTACCGGACGGCGACGGCCGCGGGGGTGTTCACCAACACCGTCTTCGGCTTCATCCTGGCGTACACCTACATCGCCCTGTGGGACGAGCGCCCCCAGCTCGGCGGGTACGACATGTCGCAGGCGCTGACGTACGTCTGGATCGGGCAGGCCCTGCTGGCGGCCTGCGCCATGATGGGCGGCGGCTTCGAGGACGAGCTGATGGAGCGGATCCGTACGGGGGACATCGCCGTGGACCTGTACCGTCCCGCCGACCTCCAGCTGTGGTGGCTGGCGGGGGACGTGGGCCGGGCGGCGTTCCAGCTGCTGGGGCGCGGGGTCGTACCGATGCTCGTGGGGGCGCTCGCCTTCGACCTGGCACTCCCCGGCTCGCCGTGGACCTGGCCGGCGTTCCTCCTCTCCGTACTGCTGGGCATCGTCGTCAGCTTCGCCCTGCGCTACCTGGTGGCGCTGTCCGCGTTCTGGCTGCTGGACGGGGCGGGCGCGGCGCAGATCGCCTGGCTGCTGGGGCTGTTCTTCTCCGGGATGCTGCTGCCGCTGAACCTCTTCCCGGGGCTGCTGGGCGAGGTGGCCCGGATGCTGCCGTGGTCCTCGCTGCTCCAGATCCCGGCCGATGTGTTCCTCGGCAAGCACACGGGGTGGGGGCTGGTGGAGGTGTACGCGTTCCAGGGCGGCTGGGCGGTGGTGCTGCTGCTGGCGGGGCGGCTGCTCCAGACCGCGGCGACGAGGAGGGTGGTGGTGCAGGGTGGCTGAGACGGTGGCGGTGCGGACCGGCGGGCAGCGGGCCCCGGAGCCGGGTGGCTTCGCGTTCGAGGAGCGGCCCCGGCTGCTGGAGGGCGTGCGCGCGTACGGGCTGATCGTGGCGATGTGGGTGCGCTCGACGATGGCGTACCGGGCCTCGTTCGTCATGACGACGTTCGGGAACCTCGCCGTGACGGCCTTCGACTTCATCACGATCCTGCTGATGTTCACGCACGTCGACGCGCTGGGCGGCTACTCGCTCCCGGAGATCGCCCTGCTGTACGGGATCTCGGCGACCGCGTTCGGCCTCACCGACCTGCTGCTCGGGTCGATGGAGCGGCTGGGGCGGCGGGTGCGCGACGGGACGCTGGACACGCTGCTGGTGCGGCCGGTGCCGGTGCTGGCGCAGGTGGCGGCGGACCGGTTCGCGCTGCGCCGCGTCGGGCGGATCATCCAGGGGCTGCTGGTGCTCGGCTACGCGCTGACCACCCTGGACATCGCGTGGACGCCGCTGAAGGTGCTGATGCTGCCGGTGATGGTGGTGAGCGGGGCGGCGATCTTCGGGGCGGTCTTCGTGGGCGGCGCGGCCTTCCAGTTCGTCGCCCAGGACGCCTCGCAGGTGCAGAGCGCCTTCACGTACGGCGGGGCGACGCTGCTCCAGTACCCGCCGACGATCTTCGCGAAGGACCTGGTGCGCGGGGTGACGTTCGTGGTCCCGCTGGCCTTCGTGAGCTGGCTGCCCGCGCTGTACGTGCTGGACCGGGAGTACCCGCTGGACCTGCCGCAGTGGGTGGCGTTCCTGCCGCCTGTGGTGGCCGTGGGGTGCGGGGCGCTGGCGGGGCTCGCGTGGCGGGCGGCGCTGCGGGCGTACCGGAGTACGGGCAGTTGAGCGGGATGACGACGGAGGGCACGGACATGGGCGACGGCAGGGGTGTGGGCGTGGGGACGGGCACGGAGGTGGGCGCGGCGGCGGGTACGGAGGCGGGCGCGGCGGCGGGCGACGACGGCTTCATCACCCTCGACGGCGTCGAGAAGGTCTTCCAGGTCCGCCGCCGGGCCGGCCTGCTGCGCCGGGAGCGCCGCGAGGTGCGGGCGGTCGACGGCATCAGCTTCCGGGTCGCGCGCGGCGAGATGGTCGGCTACATCGGCCCGAACGGCGCCGGCAAGTCGACCACGATCAAGATGCTGACGGGCATCCTCACCCCCAGCGGCGGCCGGCTGCGCGTGGCGGGCATCGACCCGTCCCGGGAGCGTACGCGCCTGGCGCACCGCATCGGCGTGGTCTTCGGCCAGCGGACGACGCTGTGGTGGGACCTGCCGCTGCGCGACTCGTACCGGCTGATGCACCGCATGTACCGCATCCCGGACCGCCGTTACCGGGAGAACCTGGACCGCTGCGTCGAACTCCTCGATCTGGGCGAGCTGTTGGAGGTGCCCGTACGGCAGCTCTCCCTCGGCCAGCGGATGCGGGGCGACATCGCGGCGGCCCTGCTGCACGATCCCGAGGTGCTCTACCTGGACGAGCCGACGATCGGGCTCGATGTGATCTCGAAGGCCAAAGTGCGCCAGTTCCTCAAGGAGTTGAACGCGGACCGGGGGACCACGGTCCTGCTGACGACGCACGACCTGACCGACATCGAGCAGCTGTGCCGGCGGGTGATGGTGATCGACCACGGCCGCCTGATGTACGACGGTTCGCTCGCCGGCCTCCACGAGGTGGGGGAGAGCGAACGGATGCTGGTGGTGGACCTGGAGAGCGAACTCCCGCCGATCGAGCTGGAGTCCGACGCGTCGGGGCCGGGCCTGCGGGCGGTCAGGGTGGAGGGCCCGCGCCAGTGGCTGGCCTTCCCCGCGGCGGCGTCGGCCGCCCCGCTGGTGGCGCGGATCGCGGCGGAGTACCCGCTGATGGACCTGTCGGTGCGGGAGCCGGACATCGAGGCCGTGATCGCGAGGATGTACGAGGCGGCGCCCTGAGCGGTTCCGGGTGAGCCGACGCGCACACGCCCTGGGCCTGCACGTCTGTGCCGGGAACGGGTCCGTTCAATAGGGTGCGCGGTATGACAAGTGAACGTCCGGACATGCGTGCCTCCGATGCTGAACGCGAGCGGATCGCCGAGTTGCTGAGAGAGGCGGTGGCCGAGGGCCGGCTGGAGATGGACGAGTTCGAGCAGCGCCTCGAAACGGCCTACACGGCCCGTACGCACGGGGAGCTGGAGCCGCTTGTCCGGGACCTTCCGGCACCCGGCACGGCGGTGGCCCCGGTGGGCTCCTCCGCGCCCGCCCCGCAGCGGGGTTCCGCCGCGAACTGGCCCGCGCGGATCGGTGGAACCGCCACCTCCAAGGGCGGCTTCGCCCTCTGGGGCGGCTTCAACCGGAGGGGCCGCTGGACGGTGGGCCGGAAGTTCACCGCGTTCGCGATGTGGGGCGGCGGGGAGATCGACCTGCGCGAGGCGAACTTCGAGGACCGCGAGGTCGTCATCCGCTGCTTCGCGGTCATGGGCGGCCTGCATGTGACGGCCCCGCCGGAGCTGAACGTGGACGTCAAGGGCGTCGGCATCATGGGCGGCTTCGGCGAGGGCCCGAACGAGGACGGGGAGCCCGCGCCGGACGCCCCGCGCGTCACGATCACGGGGCTGGCCCTGATGGGCGGCGTCGGCGTGGAGCGCAAGCGGACGAAGGCGGAGCGCCGCCGCCTGAAGGAGGCCGAGGAGGCCGAGCGGGCGATCCGCCGGCGGCAGGGACTGGAGGGCCCGGAGAAGGGGGACGGGAAGGGTCTGGAGGGCGGCGGCCGCAAGGAGCTGAGCTGAGCTGCGGCTCTCCTGGACGTGAGCCGTGTGCGTCGCCCCGTATCACTCCTGTACGTGAGCGGCCTGTACGTCACCCCCGTAGGTGAGCGGCCCTGTACGCCACCCGTACGTCACCTCACAGTCTGTCGGACGCCGGCGTGCGGGGCGGCCGCTCCACCCACGTCAGGTCGACCCGCTCGCCGAGCGCCCGGTAACCGGCGTCGTTGACGTGCAGGCGGTCGCCGGAGTCGTACGCCGCGCGGAGTCGGTCCGGCGCGTACGGGTCGCGTACGGCCTCGTCGAAGTCGACGTACGCGTCGAAGACGGACCCCGCCCGGATCTGCTCGTTGACCGCCAGCCGTACGGCGTTGCGCTCGGGCGTCCAGGTGCGGAACCCCTCGAACGGGGTCAGGGTCGCGCCGACGACCGTGAGACCGCGGGCCCGCGCCTGGTCGGTGAGGGTGCGCAGGCCGGCCACGATGCGCCCGGCGTCGGGCTCCTGCGGGGCCTGCTGGACGTCGTTGATGCCGAGGGCCACGATCACAGTGCGGGCCCCGGCGACCGAGAGCACGTCGCGCTCGAACCGGTCGAGCCCGGCCTGGCCCGCCGAGCCCTGGATGAGGAGCCGGTTGCCGGCGATGCCCGCGTTGGCGACTCCGTACCGCCCGCCCAGCCGGTCCGCGAGGACGTCGGTCCAACGGGTGTTGGCGTCGGTGGTGGAGCCGCTGCCCGCGGTGAGCGAGTCCCCGATGACGACGACGGTGCCGGGTGCGCCCTCGTCGCGGACGTCCACGGCGGTCAGATAGCGCCACGTGGTGGTGGACCGGATACCGCGGCCGTCGACCAGGTAGGACGTCTGGTGGCTGTTGGGGTGGTGGGTGACCGGGCCGCCCGGCCGCGGGGTGCGGAAGCTGACCCGGAGGTCGGAGCCGGGCGCGACGGGCACGACGACCGGGTCGCTGACGGCCTGTCCGCCCGCCGCGATGGTGACGGCGGGGGCCCCGTCGAAGGTCACCGGGCGGGAGTTGACGGTGGCCCGGTCGATGAGGAGGGGCACGGTCCCGAAGAGGTTGGAGAGCGTGATGCGGGCGGCGTCCCCGCCGACGCTGGTGTGCACGATGTTACGGATGGTGCTTCCGGGGAAGCCGTTGTCGGTGTTCGGCTCCGCGCCGACGGGTGCCGCGGTCCACGTGGCGACCCAGTTCCCGCCGGCGTCGGCGGGGGCGACGGGAACGGCGGGGACGACGGGGTTGCGGGCCGCCGCGTGCGCCTCGGCCGACGGGAGCGGGGCCGGCCGGGGGCCGGAGAACAGCGAGGTGCCGAGCACGGTGGCTGCGGCGAGTACGGCGGTGCCCGCCAGTAGGGCGATGAGCAGGGCGTACCCCTGGCGCCTGGGCATGTGCGGTGATTCTCCTTGTGATGATCGTGCCGGTCCCATGATGCGGCAGGCCGCGGGAACTCGACGCGCGGCCCGGGAGTAGGGGAAGCAGGGACAATGCGTACGTCGCGGGGGCAAGGCGTACGCCGATGGCTGGAGCGGGTGGAACGGGTGGAGCGCATGGAACGGTCCGGTTCCGGAGAGCAGGACGCGGTGCAGCAGCCGGGGGAGGACCCGGACTCCGGGGGGACCGGGTCCGGGACGCGGGCCGGGGCCACCCGGAAGGAGCTCGCGGAGGGAACGGCGGGCGTGGAGGGGACGGCTCGTACGGAAGGGCCGGCGGATACGGCTCGTACGGAGGGGACGGCGGGCACGGAGGACGGCGGCACCGGAACGGCGGGCGGCACCGGGACCGCGACCGGGGCCGGAACGGAAACCGCCACGGCGACCGACACCGCCACGGCGACCGACACCGGCACCGGCACCGGCACAGCGACCGGCTCCGCCACCGCCACCGACCACGGCGTCCCGCTCGGCGCGGGCCCGCTGGCCTCGTTCGCGTACACCGCCGCCGACGAGGAGAAACAGCGCGGCGTCCGGCGTATGAAGCTCACGGCGACCGGCCTCCTTCTGCTCGTCGCGCTGATCTACGTCCTGGCCACCTGGGCGGAACACTCAGGTGTGACGGGCTGGCCGGGCTACGTCGCGGCGGCTGCCGAGGCGGGGATGGTGGGCGCGCTGGCGGACTGGTTCGCCGTCACGGCGCTCTTCCGGCGCCCGCTCGGCCTGCCCATCCCCCACACCGCCATCATTCCCACCAAGAAGGACCAGCTGGGACAGTCCCTCGGTTCCTTCGTCGGCGACAACTTCCTCTCCGGGGACGTCATCCGTGACCGGATCCACGCGCTGGGGGTCGGCCGGAGGGTCGGCGCGTGGCTCGCGGAGCCGGCCAACGCCGACCGGGTCACCGCCGAGTTGGCGACCGCGCTGCGCGGCGCGCTCACGGTGCTGCGGGACTCCGACGTCCAGGCGGTCGTCGGCGAGGCCATCACCCGGCGGGCCAACGCGGTGGAGGTCGGCCCGGGTCTCGGCAAGATGCTGGAGCGGGTGGTGGACGACGGCGGCCACCGCAAGGTCGTCGACCTCGTCTGCGTACGGGCGCACGACTGGCTGGTGGAGCACGGCGACTCGGTGATGGACGCGGTGCAGGGCGGGGCGCCGGGCTGGACACCGCGCTTCGTGGACAAGCGGGTGGGCGAGCGGGTCTACAAGGAGCTGCTGCGGTTCGTCACGGAGATGCGGGACATGCCGGGCCACCCGGCGCGCGCCTCCATCGACACCTTCCTCACCGACTTCGCGGCCGACCTCCAGAGCGACTCCGACACCCGGGCCCGGGTGGAGCGGCTGAAGTCGGAGATCCTGGGCCGCGGTGAGGTGCAGGACGTCATCGCGTCGGCCTGGTCCTCCGTCCGTACGATGATCCTCGCGGCGGCCGAGGACGAGCGCAGCGAACTGCGGCTGCGGGCGCGCGCGTCGCTGATGTCGCTGGGCGCCAAGCTGGCGAGCGACGAGCGGCTCCAGGCCAAGCTGGACGGCTGGCTGGAGGACGCGGCGGTCTACGTGGTCACGACGTACCAGGCCGAGATCGTCTCGCTGATCAGCGAGACGGTGGCGGGCTGGGACGCGGACCAGACGTCGAAGAAGATCGAGGCGCACATCGGCCGCGACCTCCAGTTCATCCGCATCAACGGCACGGTGGTCGGCGCGCTGGCGGGCCTGGCGATCCACACGGTGTCGCGGGCGCTGGGGGGCTGAGGCGCGCCGGGCGCCCGACGCGCCACGGGACGGGCGTGGGGGGCCGGGCCCCCCGCCCGCCGCCCCCCCCCGGTACCCCCGGTGCAGGGGCGGGGGGGGGGGGCGGCC
>NZ_JBEYKR010000084.1:0-30898 GCF_040703535.1 Streptomyces sp. NPDC007346 | reverse complement strand
CGGGGGCGTTGGTCGGGGGCGGAGCGTTTGCCGTAGCCGGGTTTGGCCATCGGGTACGCGGTGGAGTGTGCGGGGGCGGGCGGGGCAGGGCTAGGGTGCTGGATAGCCACGGGATCGGCTTTCTAGGGTTTCGATCTTGCGGTCAGACCCCGGCGCTGGTGCTTCCTACACCGTGTCGGGGTCGCTTCGTTCTCGAACCGTAAGCAGTGGTGACGCTGCGCCGCAAGCTGTCACGATTAGTCATACTTGCTGGCCGTGACGGGTTGGGGAGGTGGGATGGTTTTCCCTAACCCCCTTCACTTACCTACCGGTTAAAGAAGGCGCTCGAATCCCGGGGCTCGCATCCCGACGCCCGGGTCCCGAGACCCGAGCTTCGGGCCGGGGCCCCCTTCACGTACCCCCGGAAGAGTGAACCGGCTGCCCCCGAAGCTCGGGTCCCGGGTCTCGGGCTTCGGGACACGAGCCTCGGGCTCAGGCCGAGGCATGGGCCCGAGACTGACGGCGCCTCTGCCCACCCGGAAGCTGCTTGCGGGCCGGCCGCAGACAAAAACCGGTAGCTGCGGGGGAGTCGAGCCGATAGGAAGGGGCGATGGCCGATGAATCGCTCGATCCTCTGGACCGCCTGACCGCCGAACGCGCCTGTGAGCGCCTGATCGTTAAGTTCGTGCATGAGCTGGACCTCGGCGAACCCGGCCGGGTGGCCGAGCTGTTCACGGTCGACGGGGTCTGGGAGTGGGCCGAGGGGGACCGCAGGATCGAGGGCCGGGACGCGCTGCGCGACTACTTCGGGGCCCGGCCCGCCGACCGGCTCTCGCGCCGCATCTGCACGAACATCCTGGTCACCCTCACCTCCGGGGCGACGGCGACGGCGACCACGTACTTCACGACGTACCGCGTCGACGGCCATGAGGGCGGGATGCTGGCTTCGAGGCCCCCTACGCAGGTGGGGCACTACGAGGACACCTTCCGCCAGGTCGACGGCCGGTGGCTGCTCAGCAGGCGGGCCCTGTTCCTGGCCTTCGGGGGGCCCACCGAGCACGTGGGGCGGGCGGGCGGCAACACCTGACCAGCCCTCCGGAGGGATTCCGATGCGGCTCCCTTGCGGCTCGCTTGGGGCTCCGTTGGGGTTCCGTCGGGGTTCCGGAGAGCGGTCCTGCCGGGTCCCTCTGCACGTGGGCGTTCCGACGTTCCGCTGCGGTACGGCGTTCCTCAGCGGAACGGCGGTGAGGCGCGGCACGGCGTTCCGCAGCAGTACGGAGGCGAGGCGCGGCACGGCGGTGAGATCCGGTACGGCGGTGAGGCGCGGGACCCCGTACTCTCCCCCCGACAGGGGATGCACGGCAGGCGAGAGCACGTGCGAGCAGGCGGGGACACACATGGAATACCGGCGCGCGGCGATACCGGCACTGGTCGGCGGGCTGCTGATCACGGCGCTTCTGTGGTGGGCGGGGGCGAGTACGCAGGCGTTGCGCCTGCCGGGCGCCGTCGATGTGCTGGGCGGGCGGGCCGCCGCCGAGCTGGACCACTGGCTCCTCCCGTGGTCGTACGACCCTCCGGCCTCCGTCCGTATCGGCGCCGAGACGTTCGGCGTGGGCGAGGACCGGGCGACCATCGACAACTCCCGCTATCTGTCGCTGTACACGACGGCGATGCAGATCCGGTTCGTGGCGGTCTTCCTCTTCTTCGTGCCCGGCGCGCTGCTCCTGGTCCGCAGGCTGCCCCCGGTGAACGGCCGGGTGCCCGCCACGCTGCTCGCGGTGTGGGCCTGGGGCCTGGTGGCCGGAACCCTGGCCGTGACCGTCTCCGCGCCCTGGCTGGTCGCCGCACAGGGGCGCGGCAGCTACCGCTTCCTGCCGCAGCTCGCGGGCATGGCCTCCGGCGGCCGGCAGATCCTCGTCCCGATCGCCCTGGTCGCGGCCGTGGCCGTCGTGCTCGCGGCCCGGGTGACCGCCAAGGGCGCGGGCCCGCTGCCGCGGGTGGCCGTTCCGGTGGTGGCCGCCCGACTGGCCGCCACCGTCGGGACCGCCGTGGTCGCCGTGTCCCTGGTCGTCCTCTCGTACCAGCCGGTGGCCGCCGCCATCCAGACGTCCTTCGTGGGCAGCGGCCTGTTCGCCGAGCCGGGCGACCTCCTGCGCCAGTGGCTGCTGCTGGGCTCGTGGGCGGGCCCGGCGGGTACGCCGGTCGGCGACTGGTTCCTGTACCGCGTGGCCGACGCGCTGGTGCTCGCCGTGGTGTGGTGGTCGCTGCGGTGGCTGCCCGTACTGCTCACCCGGGCCACGGTCCCGGCGATGGCGGCCGGTGCGGTCTGCGCGACCGTGATCGGGTTGCTGGTCAGCCAGTTGGCGCAGATGGCCCTGAACGACTCCGGCATGCGGTGGGGGCTGGTGCAACTGTTCGCCGGGTTCGGCGGCGGCGTCCCGGCCGCGCTGACGTTCGGCCTGGTGGCGGGGGCGGCGGCCGCCGTGGCGCTGAGGGTGGCGAGCGGCCGGGCGGCGGCGGGCGGGGCCGAGGCACCGGGCGTCACGGGGACTGACGGTGACTCCGGCGGAGCAGCCGCGGCCGGGGCTCCGGCTTCCGACCGGGGGCCTGGGCCCGCCGCGCCGTAGCGGCCCCGGATCAGGTTCGGGTTTGAGTTCGGGCGAGGCTTTGGGGACTCCCCGTTCCGGTCCTGGCTGATCAGGCGATGGGGGCGGACGCCGAAGCGGGGTGGACGGTGGAGGTCCATCGCGAGGTGATCGACGCGATCGTCTTCAGATTCCAGACCGGCACGCATTGGGTGCACATGCCGGAGACATGCGGCATCAGGCGGGGTGGCTACAACTGGCAGCGGATGTGGGCAGCAGCGCGCTCGGCTTTCAGTTCGGCTGCATCCGCGCATACCGGGTGGCGTCCGCGCTGCGAAAGACAGCTGCTCCCGACTCGCCAGCGGTGACGGGCAACCAGTCGCCCCAAACACCGAGGAGCAACGGCGATATGTCGGGGACCAGGGTGATCGCTCATGGCGGCCACTTCAGCTAGCCCGGCAGTCGGCTCGGGACCGGGGGTCTCTGCAGCACTATGTATCCGGCATGCGGCACGGCGTGCTCCGAACGAAACGGTCTAGGCTCAGGAAGTTGTCCGGCGTGCGAGTCGGTCGGCTGACCCGGCTCAGTCGGCCGGCCAGTGCTGATCGCGACAGACGCGGCGAGCCAGAAGGCGACCATCCGGCGCGGACTGCGTGACCGGATGGCTCGGCCAATGATGGCAACAAACGCGCCGAGGGCGTCTCGGGAGACCAGTAATGAACGTGCGTGGACGCCGCGGGCTCAGCCTTATGGCGGGGCTTGTGGTGCTGCTTGCCGGCTGCGCCGGTGGAGCCGAGCGAGAGTACGCCGTCCCCAAGACTGTGTGCGGCGTGCCGGTCGAGGAGAGTGCGGTCTCTCCGTTGTTGCCTCCCGGTCCTGACCTGATCGAGCACAAGGATTCGCTCTCGAAGGAGCGGGGACACTGCTCGATCACCGTGAATCACGACGGGGTCATATCCGTGACCTTCAGCCGGGTCGACCGCGACTACGACCCCATGGACGAGAGCCAGAGCTACAAGTTCCGAAACCGGCAGCGAGTCACGGAGCTGCCCTTCCCCGGCAGGGGGGCGATCGGTGATGACACCATCATGATCACGGCGAAGTGCGGGGGTGGAGGGCCGGCGTATCTCATCATTGATGTGCTGGTCCGCAAGGGGATCGAGGCTGATGCCGCTCCGAAGCGCGCGGAGTTCCGGAAGTTCGCCGAGGAGTACACGGCAGGCGCGAAGAAGATCATCGGTTGTGCGGTGTGACGGATCTCCAGTGCAGAGTCTTTCCGGATGCCCTCTCCGAAGGAATGACGCTCCTCCGAAGAGGGGGAAGACATCACTTCAGCGGCTTCTGGGTGAGGGGCAGGACCCCGTAGAGGTCCTGGACCGTCGTGGGCGATGACTCGTGGAGCTGCTGGGCCGGGATGGCCTTCGGGTTCCCTACAGCGGGAGTGGCCGGGCGGCGATGTGGCGGTGACCACGGTCGGGTGTTGCCGCGCCCGGCCCGAGGCTTCCTCGGCGACTGAACACGGCCCTTGGCGACTATCGGCGCCGGTTCAACTCCGCGCACGCGGCGCGCTCTTGCCCTCCCGTACGGGGTGGTCGTACGCGTCGTGGGCGCGTCGCGCGGCCAGGTCCGGGCCCGAGCGTGATCCCGGCCGCGAGCGCCCCCACGACCAGGCCGACCACCGGGAAGCCCCACCCCGTGAGGCTCACGTCGTCAACTCCGGCCGCCCGAGGGTGAACCACACGACCGTACGCCCGGGGTCTCGGTCGCCACCGCTGCCCGTCCCCCACGCGAGCGCCAGGCTCTCCACGAGGAGGAGTCCGCGCCCGTGCTCCTGCTCGGGCTCCGCCGTGGGGGCGCCGAGCACACCGAAGGCCGCGCCCAACGGTCCGCCGTCATCCGAAACGGCGACGGTGCCCCGCTTCCGGTTGACGGCCACGTGGACCCCGATCAGTGGCGTACGTGTGTGGCAGTGGGCGTTGGTGACCAGCTCGGTGACGCAGATGCGGGCGTCGTCGACCAGCCCGGTGTGCCGGCTGACGCCCAGCAGCGAGGCGAGGAAGTCCCGCGCGATTCTGGGTGCGGCGGCGGTGTTGGGCAGAGTGAGGCGGTAGCTCTCGCCGCCGAGGGGGTTCGGCTGTACGGGAGTTGGGGTTGCAGCGGACATGTCGGTCTCCCCATGCGGTCCGGTTCTGCGAACTGGTGCGCGATCCCTCGCCCGTGGTGGTGGCTGTACGGGCGCACGCTTCAACGCGCTCCTGTGCAGCCCCACTTCGATTTCCCGAGGTGAGGCGCGGTGCTGGGCAAGACCATAGCCGTGGGTCGCACTTGTCGTACCTAGGCGGAGAATTAAGTGACCGAATGGATTACCTTGTGGACGCCGTTCACACTGTGAGGCGACAAGAGGAGGGGTCCATGCCACCAAGGAAGGCGCCCACTGCGCGGCAGCGTCGCGTAGGTGCTGAGCTACGCAAGATGCGGCAGAGCGCGGGACTGGCACTTGCCGAGGCCGCTGCTCTGCTCAGTACGGAGCGCACCACCATCAGCAACACGGAGTCGGGGCGCTTCGGTGTGAGCGGTGAACGGGTCCGCAACTGGGCGGGCGGCTATGCGTGCCCCGATGAGGCGTACGTGGAAGCGCTCGCCGCGATGGCCGAGGAGCGGGGCCGGGGCTGGTGGGAGGACTACCGCAACGACCTCACCGGCGGCGCGATGGATCTGGCCGAGCTGGAGCATCATGCGGTGGGTATCAGGGCGGTGCTGATTATGTACATGCCGGGTCTGCTCCAGACCGAGGACTATGCGCGTGCGGTGTTCGCGGAAGCCGTGCCACGTCTACCCGAGGCCCGGCAGAGACGCCAGCTGTCCCATCGGCTCAAGCGTCGGGATGTCCTCGACCGGGAGAAGCCGCCGAAGTGCACGTTCCTCGTTCATGAGGCGGCGCTGCGGATGGTCTACGGTGACTCCAAAGTCGCGCGCGGGCAGCTGGAGCACTTGCTGCGTGAGTCGGAGCGCGACAACGTCATCGTTCGGGTGGTCCCCTTCGCGGCCGGCGGGTTCCCGGAGACGGGAAGCTCGACGCAGTATGTCTACGGGCCTGTTCCGCAGCTGGATACTCTGCTGACGGACACGGCAACCGGGCCCGCGTTCCTGGACGCCGAGACGCGTCTGGTGAACTATCGGGCGACGATGGACCGGGTCGAGGAACTGTCTCTTGACCCGCGAAAGTCAAGAGACTTCATCCGTGAGGTCGTACAACAAGTGTGAGGCGTGAAGTACGTGGATATCCAGTGGCGCAAGTCCTCGAAGTCATCGGGTGCCGATGGCAATGCCTGCCTGGAGCTGGCCGAGCATGGCGGCGAGATCCTGCTGCGAGAGAGCGACAACCCCGACGTGATCGTCCGCACGACGCGGGCCAAGCTCCGGGCGTTCCTGGGTGGTGCGAAGGAAGGCGAGTTCGACGACTTCGCCTGAGTCTTCGCGGCCTGGCAACGAGCGGTCCCCATCGGCGCAGGTGGGGACCGCTCGGCGTTTGTATCACTTGTTAATCGACCAAGAATCACTCGTTAGACGTCAAACACTTGATACGGGAGCGCACGACACGCTAGCTTCCTGACGTGCCACCCCGTCATGTGGTGGCGAACTCCCCTGCCGTCTGCGCCCGTTGGGGGAGCCGTGATCCAGGGCGCCCCCTCTCCGTAGCTCGTCACGCCGGCCGTGGTCAGGGGGCGTTCCTGGTGTCCTGCCAGGAGGTCGCGCCATGCTCGAACACGTCCCCGGCCCCGCCGACTCCGCTCCGTACGCGTACTGGTGCGAGCGGTCCACCTACGCCTCGGAGGACCTGGACGAGCCCGACTGCTTCGTGCGGTACTCCGCTGCCACACCCGAGCTGGCGATCCAGCGGATCCGGGACGAGGCGCGGGCCCTGCTCGGCGGGTTACCGGAGGGGCGGCGCCCGATTCTGGGGTGGGCCGATGGGCCGGGGCGGGTCCGGGCCCTCGGTGCTCTGTACGGGGGGCGTACCTGCGGGTTCTCGTTGCGGCACGGGGACGGGCGGAGCGAGTGGGATCGTGCGCCCGTACCTCGCGGTCCCCGCCGACCCGGCGGTCTCGTCGAGCGTGTTGTCTGCGGAGGACGCACCGTGCGGTGTGTGCCTGTTCTGCACACAGGAGAGCTGACCGCCGCGAGCCAGGGGCCCTCAACGCTCCTGGCCGGACCTTCGAGCCGGGGGGAAGGCGCACGTTCGGCCGGTGAGCACGATGAGGATCCCTCGGCGGTCCAGCCTCGGGAAGTCCGTGCCCCTGCCGAGGGGGCCGTGCTGCCTGCGGAGCTGTTCACCAGTACGGTGTGACGCGCTCGGGCCGCCGCCTGTTCCGCCACCTCCGTGCAAGGAGTACGTACGTTGTCGTCGTCACCCGGCCTGGTCGCAGCCATGGAGCGCCATCAGGTCGCCGTCTATGTGGGGGCCTTGGCCGCCGGGGGCCTCGTGGGCTGGGCTGTGCCCGGTGCGGGGCCGGGCCTGGAGCACGCGATCAGCCCGGTGCTGGCCGCCCTGCTGTACGTGACGTTCCTCCAGGTGCCGGCGGGCGAACTGGTCCGGTCGGTGCGGGCGGGCCGGTTCCTGGCGGCGACGCTGGTGGTGAACTTCGTCGTGGTGCCGTTGGTGGTCGCCGCGATGTTCACCTTCCTCCCGGACGACCGGGCGGTCCGCCTCGGCGTGCTGCTGGTCCTGCTGGCCCCGTGCATCGACTACGTGATCGTCTTCAGCGGGCTCGCCGGAGGAAGCAGCCAACGCCTGCTCGCCGCAACGCCGTTGCTGCTCCTCGCCCAGATGGTGCTGCTGCCGGTCTACCTGTTCCTGTTCATGGGCCCGGACCTGGCGGACGTGGTGGAGGCCGGGCCGTTCGTCGAGGCGTTCGTCGGGCTGATCGTCATCCCGCTCACGCTGGCCTGGCTCACCCAGGCGTGGGCCGCACGCCGTCCGGCCGGACAGAAGGTCGCCGACGCGATGGGCACGACGATGGTGCCGCTGATGGCAGCCGTCCTGCTCACCGTGGTCGCCTCCCAGGTGCCGAAGCTCGGTGACTCGGGCAGCCTGGGGGACGTCGGCCGCGTGGTGCCGTTCTACGTGCTCTTCCTCGTCGTGATGGCGTTCGCCGGGCTCGGCGTCGCCCGCCTGTTCCGCCTGGACGCTCCCGCCGGGCGGGCGATCGTGTTCACCGGCGCGACCCGCAACTCCCTGGTCGTCCTGCCCCTCGCCCTGGCGCTGCCGGACGCGCTGGCCGTCGCCGCGGTGGTCGTGGTCACCCAGACCCTGGTCGAGGTGATCGGCATGGTGGTCTACGTCCGGGCCGTCCCCCGACTGCTGCCGCTCCGGGGCTGAACCACGCCATCGGCCGGGGCGCCCGGCCTGGGCGGCAGCCCGGTGGACGAACGGCGGTCGTGCCCTTCCGGGCTCGGGGTACGGCCGGGCGGCAGGAGCAGAACCGCTGCCCGGGGGAGCCGCGTACCTCGGTGCCCATCCCCCCGAACGGGCACCGAGGCGTAGCGGGACGGGAGGCCGTCAGCCGTTCAGGTCGAAGAGGGTGAACTGCTCCCAGGAGCCGCCGATCGCGGCCGAGCGGGCCCGGAGGGCGTACTGGAGAGATCCGGTGTAGCTGTTCTCCATGGTGACGAAGAGCCCGTTCAGCGTGGACTGAAGGGCCCAGCGGTCCAGCCCCTCGTTGTAGTACAGGACGAATTTCTCCCAGCCGCCCACCGCCGTGGAACGGGTGCGCAGCACATTCTGCGAGGTGCCGGTGAAGTTCTTCTCGACCGCCACATAGCGGTTGTTGGCCAGATTCCTCAACGCGTACGTGTCGGAATTCTCGTCCCACTCGAAGGCGAAGCCCTCCCAGCCGCCGGTGATAAAGGAGGACCGGGCCCGCAGTGCACCGGTGTTCGGAGCGGCGTAGTTCAGCTCGGCGGCGACGAACTTTCCGTTGCGGGCCGACTGGAGGCCGATGAGCTCGGGCTCGTGGGCCTTGGCGGAAGCGCTGCCGTCGGCGGCGGCGGACGGGGCGCGCCGGTCGGCCGCCGGTCTGTCGGTGCCGTCGGTGAGCTGGGCCAGTTCGGCACCGTTCACGGCCTTCCAGCCGCTGGGAACGGCGGCGGGCCGGTCGTTCTGCGGCGCGTCGGCCGAAGACACGGGCGCGACCAGCACGGACGTCGCCAGCACGGCGCTCAGGGACAGCAGGGCGGTGGTCATGCGTCGCACAGATATTCCTCGCTGTTCGTCTCACGGATTCCGGTACCGGCGGGAGCGAGGCAATAGGCGGGCAGGATATTCACGGTGGCCCTGCCTGGAGATCGCCTTGTCTGGAGACCGCCTTTCCAGGTTTTTGCCTCGTCAGGAGATTGCCCCGTCAGGGGTTAGCTCCACGAGAAGCTTCGACCGGTCCCTGCGTGTTGAGTATTTCCTGCGCATGGCTACGCGCTTGCCTGTCTCATCCCCCCGGGAAAACTGCGGTCGGCGCCCTCCCCGGACACTTCGGCAGCTGCTGCGCCATGGGGCGAAGCAGGTTCAGCGTAAGGGCGGTTTGCATTTTGCGGCAAACTGTTTTGTGGCGCTCAGGAGAGTTTGTGCGGGAGTCGTGGTGCATTATTCATTCCGTAGTTGTCCGTTAATCTTGACGATGATTTTCGGCATGGCCGGAAAGTGTCCGTGGATGCCGCGTGGGATACGGATACGGAGACGGAGACGGGCCTGAACCGCCTGAGGGCCCGCGCGGCCGGTCGGGCGACGAGCCGCCCGCCGGGCTTGCGGTTGCCGCTGCGGCAGCTTCTACCGTCGTGACCAGGGCCGGAGAGGCCGGTCCTGGGTAAGCGTTCGTGAGGAATGGGGAGCGGTCATGGACTGGCCGATCGCGGAAGTCGCCCGGATGTCGGGCGTGACCGCCCGGACCCTGAGGCACTATGACGAGATCGGCCTGCTGCCGCCCGCCCGGATCGGGGCCAACGGCCACCGCCGCTACGGGGAGCGCCAGCTACTGGTGCTGCAACAGATCCTCGTACTGAGGGAGTTGGGCGTCGGGCTGCCCGAGATCAGCCGCATCCTGGCCGAACAGGTCGACGAGGTGGAGGCCCTGCGCGGGCACCACCGGCGACTGGTCGCCGAGCGGGACCGGCTCGATGCCCTGGCCGGAACCGTCTTCCGCACGATCGCCGAACTGGAGCAATCCAGAAAGGACGGCAGAGAGATGACCGCCATCAACCGACCGGAGAACCTGTTCGAGGGCGTTCAGCCCTCCCAGTACGAGGAGAACCTGCGGGACTTCCCCGCTCTCGCCGAGGCGGGAGGCCGAAGGGCCGCCGAGACGAGTCCCGCCGAGGCGGAGGCCGGGCAGCGCGAGCGTACGGCGCAGATGATCCGGCTGGCCGAGCTGATGGCCGCCGGGGCGGACGCGGGCGCCGATGCCGTACTCGCCGAGGTCGACGGCCAGTACCGGGCGCTCACGGAACTGAGCCCCGTGTCCGCCGAGGAGTTCCGCGCGATCGGGCGCTCCTGCGTGGACGACGAGCGGTGGCGCGGTGCGTACGAGACCATCGCGCCGGGCCTGGCCGCGTACCAGCGTGACGCCATCGAGGCCTACGCCACCGCCAGGCTGGGCTGAGCCTCAGGGGGAGCGAGGGAGCGAGGGGGCAATGGGGCCAGGGGAGGAAGGGAGGGCAAGGGGAGCAAGGTGAGCGGCGGGTCGGTCAGGCCGCCGGGGCCGGCCGTAGGCGTGCCGGCCCCCCACCGTCAACGGCCTGTCACCGGCGGCGCGAGGTGATTGAACCTCCCTTCTGCTCAGAGGATCAAGCCCCGGCCGGATCAGAGCCTGTGGTCACCCAGGGCATGCCGGCTCCAGGTTCCGCCGGCCTCGTTGACCAGGCGGGTGGCAGCCTTGTCGTGGCAGCCGGGCGCCTTCCCGATGACGGGGCATGGGACTTGATGGCGGACGAGTCGGTGGATCGCGGAGGTCCTGCCGTGCTGTGTGGGGGGCCTCTATGTCTTTCGTCAAGGCGCCCATGTTGGGTGTGGGGTGGTTTGGGGGTGTGACGCGTTCGGTGGTGAAGTGTTCAGTGGTGGGGCAGCGCCTGGGCCACGGTGGTCTGGGAGGGGTCGATGGTGGTCCGCCCGTCCTCGATGTCCCACAGCGTGTTCTGCAGCAGCCGGGCCAGGGTCCAGCCGGCCGCGCGCCGGCGGTCCAGCCCGAGGGCCTGGGTCAGCAGGTCGAAGCGGCGTCGCACCGCCCGGGGAGCGTCCCTGGTGGTGTGGAGTTTCTCCCAGCCGGTGTCCAGCGCCGGCCACAGGTCGAAGCCCGGGTCGCCGACGAGGGGTTCGGGGTCGATGGCCAGCCACGGCTCGCGCTCGGCGGCGAGCACATTGTCGTAGTGCAGGTCCCAGTGCAGCATCCGGTCGCCGGGCTCGTCGGCCAGCTCGGTGACTGCCGACGCCCAGTCGTGCAGCCGCCGCCGGTCCTCGGGGTCCGGCAGGGCTGCGACGGCCGCGGGCACGGACGCCAGCATGTCGCGCGCGATGTCACCGAGACCGCGCAGGCCCTCGGGTGCCGGGACGGAGTGCAGCCGGGCCATAAGTCCGGCCAGGGCGTTCATGGCCACGTCGTCGTCCTCGACGGAAGCCAGGGTGCGTGAGCCGTCCAGGCGTTCCAGCAGCACGGCGCCGCTGTCCGGGTCGTGGTCGAGCAGCCGCACGATGCCGTCGCCGTTCCACGCCCGCAGCCCGATCAGCGCGGCGGTCGTCTCCTCGCGGGGCATCTGGAGTTTGAGCGCGGCGCGGGTGCCGTCCGGGCGGCGCACCGGCACCACCAGTGAGGCCTCGCCGGACCCGATGCCGCCGTCGCGCTCCAGTTCCCATCGGTCGAGCAGCTCCGCCGCCAGCTCGGGCAGCCGGGCGATCCAGGTCCGTTCCTTGTCGCCACCGTTCCTCGTGTACGACGCGACCAGGGCGTCAGGGACTTCGATACTCCGCGGCGAAATCATGGGGGCTGTCCTTCGGGGGAGTGGGCTTCCCACCGCGACCACAGGTGATGCCGAGGGTCATGTGGTGGCTGCTTCGGGGTGTGTCGAACACCGCCCGCAGTTTCGGCTCGCTGTTGGGCACGGCCTTGTCGAAGACCTTCTTGCCGACCGGGGTCGGTCCGTGGCCGTGACGGGCTCTCCTGCCGACGTCCATGCCGAGGAAGACTCCCACACTGCTGTCCCGCCACCGCCCCCCTACGCCAGCAGCGGAAGCTCCCAGTGGCTCTTCCCCGGCCGCCGGCCCGGACAGCCCATGAACCCGGTGAGCCTCCCAGTCCACCTGCGAGGGATCGGCGTCCCGCCGCAGCGCGGCAGGACCTCCGCGATCCGACAACTCGTCCTCCAGGCCCCGGCTCCCGTCATCGCGAAGGCATTCGGCTACCACGACAGGACAGCCACCCGCCTGCTTACCGAAGCCGGAGGAACCTGGAGCCGATACGCCCCTGACGGGCACTCACGGTGACACCCCGACCGACCTCACCGAGGAATACGCGATACCTCACCATGTGGGCCTACCAGTTCCGAGGCCGGTCAGGCCGCCGGGGCCGGCCGCAGGGTCTTGCGGTGGGCCCGGTTCGTGGCCATCAGGGTGTCCAGGGCGTCCCGGGTGCGGGCGAGGTCGTCGATGTGGGCGGAGAGCCGTTCGCGTTCCTGCTCCATACGTGCCAGCGCGGCGTCGGAGTTCGCCTCGCTCGGGGCGTCCACGCAGGGCAGCAGAGCCATGATGGTCCGGCTGGACAGGCCGGCCGTGTAGAGCCGCTGGATGAAGGTGACCCGGTCGATGTGCTTGTCCGTGTAGTGCCGCTGCCCGCTGGGGCTGCGCGTACTGGTGAGCAGCCCCTGTTCCTCGTAGTAGCGCAGGGACCGGGCGCTGACGCCGGTCGCCGTGGCGAGCTCTCCGATGCGCATGGCGTTCGTCCTCTTCGTCTTCCTTGTGCCGCAGTGGCCTGCGGGGCTTGCCCCTGACATTGATGTCAGGTTTTAGCGTAGCCGCAGTGCCCGGTTCGCGGGCGCCATGGAACGAGGAGGACGGACGGCATGACCCTGATCGAGGCCCACCCCCACGGCCCTTCCCAGACCCACTCCCGCACCCTTTTCAGCAGCTACCGGCTCGGTGGTCTCGCTCTGCCCAACCGGGTCGTGATGGCCCCCATGACCCGCGTCCGGGCCGCCGCCGGGGGGCTCGCGACCCCGTCGATGGCGACGTACTACGCCCAGCGGGCGACGGCCGGGCTCATCGTGTCCGAGGGGGTGCAGCCGAGCCTGATCGGGCAGTCGAACCCGGGCACGCCGGGGCTGTACACCGATGAGCAGGTCGCCTCGTGGCGGCCGGTCACCGCCGCCGTCCACGCGAACGGGGGCCGGATCTTCGCGCAGATCATGCACGGCGGGCGGGTCTCGCACCCCGACACGACCGGGCTGGTGCCGGTCGGGCCGTCGGCCGTCGCGGCGGTCGGTGAGGTGTTCACCCCGGCCGGGCCGCAGGCCGCGCCGGCACCGCGCGCCCTGGACACCGCCGAGGTGCCCGAGCACGCCCAGTCGTACGCGGCGGCCGCCCGCCGGGCCGTCGACGCCGGGTTCGACGGGGTCGAACTCCACGGGGCCAACGGGTACTTGATCTCCCAGTTCCTCTCCTCCAACGCCAACCTGCGCACGGACCGGTACGGCGGAACCATCGCCAACCGGGTCCGGTTCGCCGTCGAGGCGGTGGCGGCGACCGTCGACGCCGTGGGTGCGGCGCGGACCGGCATCCGGCTCTCGCCGGGCGGGACGTTCTGGGGCGTCGAGGAGAAGGACGTCCTGGAGCTCTACACCGTACTGCTGGGGGAGTTGGCGCGGCTGGAGCCGGCGTACGTGCACCTGGAGGCGACCGCCGACGACGACGTCCTGGTCGCCCTGCGCCGCGCGTGGCCCGGCACCCTGATCATGAACCCGGTGGTGCCGATGGGGCCGAAGCGGGGCGGTCGCCCGGATGCGGACCGCTGGCTCGGGCTCGGCGCGGACCTCGTCAGCTTCGGGCGGGCCTTCATCGCCAACCCCGACCTGGTCGAGCGGTTGCGCGGCGGGCTGCCGATCGCGCCGGACGACGAGGCGACGTACTACCAGGGGGGCGACGCGGGGTACGTCACGTATCCGGCGTACCAGCACGCGGGGTGAGCCGGGACCCCGGAGTGGCGGGGGGAAGTCCGGAGGAGGTCCGGAGTGGCTCGTTCGGGGAGCCTGGAGGGGCCCGGAGTGGCTCGGGGGGAAGTCCGGAGTCCATCCCGGCCCTCTTCCCGGCGTGACGTGCTCGCGTCAGAATCCAAGGGCCCGCCCCCCCCACGGCCTTCGGAGGCGCCCCATGTCCAGCACCCCCAACCCCCGTGCGTCCTCAGGCCTCTTGAGTACGCGCAGAGGGTTCCTGGCCGGCGCCCTCGCCGTCTCCGCCACCGCCGTCGTCGGGGCCGCGCCCGCCGTCGCCGTCACCCGGGACGAGCGGGCGCGGGCCGGCCGGGCGGTCCTCGGTACCCAGGACTGGATGGGCGCCCTGCCCGACGCCACCGCGCTCCAGCGGCTCACCATCCCCGGTACGCACGACTCGGGCGCGCGGTTCGGCGGGCCGTGGTCGGAGTGCCAGAACACCACGATCGCCCAGCAGTTGGCCGACGGCATCCGCTTCCTCGACGTACGGTGCCGGATCACCGGGGGGTCGTTCGCGATCCATCACGGGGCCGCGTTCCAGAACATGATGTTCGGCGATGTCCTCGTCGCCTGCCGGGACTTCCTGGCCGCGCAGCCGGGCGAGACCGTGCTGATGCGGGTGAAGCAGGAGTATTCCGCCGAGAGCGACGCCGCGTTCCGGGCGGTCTTCGACGACTACCTGGACGGGAGGGGCTGGCGGTCGCTGTTCCGGCTCGACGCCACCCTGCCCACGCTCGGCGGGGCCCGGGGCAAGGTGGTGCTGCTCGGGGACAACGGCGGTCTGCCCGGGGTGCGTTACGGCGATCCGGCCGTCTTCGACATCCAGGACGACTACATGGCGGAGCCGTTCGCCAAGTACCCGAAGATCGAGGCCCAGTTCCGCAAGGCCGCCCGAAAGCCGGGCCCGTTCTACCTCAACTACGTCTCCACCGCCGCCCTGATGCCGCCCCGCTGGAACGCCGACCGGCTCAACCCGCAGGTGCACGCGTTCCTGGAGCGCCCCGAGACCGCCGGGTGGACCGGGCTCGGCATCGTCCCGCTGGACTACCCGAACAACCGGTCCGGCCTGGTGGAGTCGCTGATCCGGCACAACCCGGTGGGGTGAGGGGTGGGGGCGGCGGCCTGCCACACCCGGGAAGTGTGGGGGCGTCGGCCTGCCACTCCCGGGAAGCTCGCTTGCGTTTCTTTCGAATTGTGCGATGCTTGGTTCACTCTCAAAGGAGACAGAGCCATGCATAGCATCGCGGAAGACCGCACGCTTCTGCCTGAGCATCGTGAAGAGATCGCCGGACTTCAGGCATTCCTCGACCGAACGCCGACGGCTGTCGAGCCCGCTCTGCTCCGGGGCCCCGACGGCGCTGCCCACAGCCTGCCCTCGGAGGTCTATGAGGCGCTCCTGGTCGTGGTGCGGGCCCTGGCGGAGGGCAAGGCGGTGACCGTCGCACCGGTGAACACCACGTTGACCACGCAAGAGGCCGCCGGCCTGCTCGGCGTCAGCCGGCCGACCTTCGTCAAGATTCTGGACGACGGAGGCCTGCCGTTCACTCGGCCGGGAAGGCACCGCAGGGTGCTCCTGGCGGATGTCCTCGACTACAAGGAGAGGCGGCGTTCGCAGCGCCGCCGCGGGCTCGACGAGCTGACCAGGCTGACCGAGGATTCCGGCCTTTACGGTGACTGACCACCCGACTTCGCCGAGCTGACTGGAGCACTGTGCAGCGCGTCGTCCTGGACACCTGTGTCCTGTTCCCGAACTACCTCAGGGACAGCCTGCTGCGACTCGCGGAGGCCGAGCTCTACGAACCGCTCTGGTCGGCCGACATCCTGGGCGAGCTGACCAGGAATGTCGCTGAGCGGATCGGTGACCTGAAGGCCAAGCGGCTCGTCGACACCCTGGCGGCCGCGTTCCCGGAAAGTCTGGTGTCGGGGTACGCGGCACTCGTTTCCGCCATGACGAACGAGTCCAAGGACAGGCATGTCCTGGCGGCGGCGATCGGGGGGCACGCGCACGCCGTCGTCACACTGAACCTGAAGGACTTTCCCGCGACGTCGTCCGATCCGTACGGGATCGAAGTGCTGCACCCCGACGAATTCCTGCTCGACATGCTCGACCTCGCTCCGGTGGAGGTGAATTCCGTCCTCCGTACGCAGGTGATGAGCTATCGGCGTGACCCCCGCGACCTGCACGGTCTGCTCGACAGGCTCGGCGCGGGTGGTGCGCCCCAGTTCGCGGCCGAATTCCGGCGCCGTCTCTGAATGACCCGCCCCCCTCACATCCCCGGCGGCGGCGTGGGCGCCCCCGGCAGCCGGATCGTCGCGACCGTGCCGGGGCCGTCGTCCGGGGCCCGGCGCAGGGTGATCTCGCCGCCCGCCTGCTGGACCGTGCGGGCCACGATGGACAGGCCCAGGCCCGAGCCGGGGAGCTGGCGGGCGGAGGGGGAGCGCCAGAAGCGTTCGAAGACGTGCGGGAGTTCCTCGGCGGGGATGCCGGGGCCCCGGTCCCGTACCGTCAGCTCGCCCCGGTGCAGGTGCACGTCGACCGTGGCGCGGGGCGGGCTGAACTTCACCGCGTTGTCCAGGACGTTGACGATCGCCCGCTCCAGGGCCGCCGGTTCGGCCCGTACGTACCAGGGGGCCAGGTCGGCCGTGATCGTCAGCTCGGGGCCGCGCAGGCGGGCGCGTTGCAGGGCGGTACGGGTGATGTCGTGCAGGGCCACCACCTGGAGCGGGCCGGGCTGGGCGGCGTCCGGGCGGGCCAGTTCCTGGAGGTCGCCGATGAGGGCGGCCAGCTCCGTCATCTGGGCCTTGACCGAGGCCATCAGCGCCCTGCGGTCGTCCGGGGGGATCACCCGGCCCGTCTCGTCGCTGCGGGCCAGCAGCTCCACGTTGGTCCGCAGCGAGGTGAGCGGGGTGCGCAGCTCGTGGCCCGCGTCCGCGATCAGCTGGGCCTGGCGGTCGCGGGAGGAGGCGAGCTGGGCCGCCATGGAGTTGAAGGAGCGGGACAGCCGGGCGATCTCGTCCTCGCCGTCGACCGGGATGCGTACGGTCAGGTCCTCGGTACGGGCCACGTGCTCGACGGCCTCGGTCAGTTCGTCGACCGGGCGCAGCCCCGCCCTGGCCACCCAGAGCCCGGCCGCGCCGGCGCCGACGACCCCGATGCCGCCGACGAGGGCCAGCACCCAGGACAGCGTGGAGAGCGGCGCGTCGATCTCGCTCAGCGGGCGCGCCACCGAGACCGCGAGCCGGGTGTTGGCCGAGCCGGCGCTGACCACCGGCGGCAGTTTGCGGGTGTAGACCCGCATCTCCCGGCCGTTGTCGTTCTCCGTGGTGTGCAGCGCGTCGGGCTGCCGGCCCGCCGCCACGGCGACGTCGGCCTGCCGGGCCGGGACGGGCGTGGTGTTCGGGGCCGTGCAGTAGCTGCCGTCCGCCGCGACGACCTGCACGGTGTACTGGCCGGGGAACTCCTCGGCCGGCAGCTGCCCGCCGCTCAGACACGCGGACAGCAGGTCGCGCATCGCCACGTTGTCCATCTTGGCGTCGCGCAGCGAGTCGTCGAGCTGCTCCTCCAGCTGGGCCCGGGTCACGAACCAGCACGCCAGGGCCACCGCCGCGACCGCCACCGCGACCGCCGTGGCGACCAGCATCGCCAGCCGGGAGCGCAGCGGCAGCGCCCGGAACCGGCGTACGAGCCCCTTCGCGGCGGGGCGCGCCTTGCCCGCGAGGGGTTCCGCCGTGCTCACGCCTCGCCGCTCCCGCCCGTACGGAGCGCGTAGCCGACCCCGCGCACGGTGTGGACGAGGCGCGGCTCGCCGCCCGCCTCCGTCTTGCGGCGCAGGTACATCACGTACACGTCCAGGGAGTTGGAGCTCGGCTCGAAGTCGAAGCCCCAGACCGCCTTGAGGATCTGCTCCCGGGTCAGCACCTGGCGCGGGTGGGACAGGAACATCTCCAGCAGCGTGAACTCGGTACGGGTCAGCTCGACCCGGCGCTCGCCCCGGGTGACCTCGCGGGTGGCCAGGTCCATGCGCAGGTCGGCGAAGGAGAGGACGTCGTCGTCCGGGGCGTCCGCGCCCGCCGCCGACGCCGCGTACGAGCTGCGACGCAGCAGGGCCCGGATGCGGGCGAACAGCTCGTCCAGCTCGAACGGCTTGACCAGGTAGTCGTCCGCGCCCGCGTCGAGGCCGGTGACCCGGTCGCCGACGGTGTCGCGGGCGGTGAGCATGAGGATGGGTGTGGTGGAGCCGGTGGCGCGGATGCGGCGGGCGGCGGTGAGGCCGTCCATGCGGGGCATCTGGATGTCCAGGACGATGAGGTCGGGGGCGTACGCCTCGGCCATCGCCAGGGCGTCGTACCCGTCGACCGCGACCTGGGTGCCGTACCCCTCGAAGGCGAGGCTGCGCTGGAGCGCCTCACGTACGGCCGGTTCGTCGTCGACGATCAGGACGCGCTGGGGATCGTCCTCGGCGGCGCTCATCGCTGCTGGTCCTCTTCTCGTGTCAACCCGGTCTGTCTGGTGGGGCTCAGCCTCGCACGGCCCGTGCGGTACGCGGGATCAGGACCCGTCGCCCGCGCGCAGGGTCTCCAGGTCGGCCTTGAGCGTGTCCACCGGGATCGCGAAGCCGAGGCCCACGCTGCCCGCCGTCGAACCGCTGCCCGACGCCGACGAACTGGGCGCGTACATCGCGGAGTTGATGCCGATGATCTCCCCGTCCATGTTGATCAGCGCGCCGCCGGAGTTGCCGGGGTTGAGCGAGGCGTCGGTCTGGAGCGCCTTGTACGTGGTCGTCCGCTCGCCCGTGTCGCCGTTGAACTGCTGCCCCCCGAACTCGAACGGCCACTGCTGCCCGCCCCGGCCCTGCCCCGAGTCGCTGCCGGAACCGTCCTTGGCCACCGTCACGTCCCGGTCCAGCGCGGAGATGATCCCGCTGGTGACCGTGCCGGTCAGCCCCTCGGGCGAGCCGATCGCCACGACCTGGTCACCCACCTTGACCTGCGAGGAGTCGCCCAGCTCGGCCGTCTTCAGCCCGCTCGCGCCGCGCAGCTTGATGAGCGCGAGGTCCTTGTCGGGGTCGGTGCCCACGACATCGGCGGTGTACGTCTTGCCGGTGGAGAGCGTGACCTCGATCTGCTGGGCGCCGGAGATCACGTGGTTGTTGGTGACGATCTCGCCGTCCTCGGTGATCACGACCCCGGACCCGGTGGACGTGCCCGCGGAGGAGGCCGCGCCGATCTCGACGATCGCCGGGGAGACCGCCTCGGCGACCCCGGAGACGGTGCCCTTGCTGCTCTGGGAGACGGTGGTGCCCTGGACCGTGCCGGTGGCCGCGGTGGCGGTCGCGCCGCCGTCGGTGAGCTCGCCGACCAGCGCCGCGCTCCCGCCGCCGATCACGGCCGCCGCGAGGGCGACCGCCGCCAGGAGGGCCACCGGCCGCTTCGCCCGGCGCTCGTGGCGGCCGGGGTGCTCGGGGTGCTCGGGGGCCGGGGGTTCGGTGGCGTACGCGGTGGGGTCGGGGGCGTACGGGGGCGGCGGCGGGTAGCCGCCCGCCGCGCCGGCGTACGTGGTGTCGTACGGGTACGGGGTGGGGTCCTGGTCCGTCGTGTGCGCGCCGCTCGGGCGGGGGCTCTCCGTCATGTGCATCAGCCTCGCGAGCGAAGATGAGAGCAGCCTGAGTGCGTCCTGAGAAGCCCGGAAGAACCGTGTATGCCCGCTGTAAAGGCCGACCGTGCCGGCGGCGGGGCCGCGTATGCCCGCCGTAAAGGCCGACCGGGGCCCTGCTGGAAGCGCTCGCTGTGAAGGCGGCAGCAGGACCGGCGGTGCGGGCGCGTACGCCCGCTGTGGAGACCGGCCGTGCAGGCGGCGGAGCCGCGACGCTCACGCCGAGGCGTTCGGCTCCCCGCAGCCGCACGAGCGCCGGACCACCAGCGCCGACGGGAACTGCTTCAGCCGCTCCCGGCGCGACCCTGACACCCGCAGCGAGTCGTCGAGCACCAGGTCCACCGCGGCCCGCGCCATCGCCGGGCGGTCGGAGAAGACCGTGGTCAGCGGCGGATCGGTGAGCCCGGCCTCCTTCACGTCGTCGAAGCCCGCGACCGCCAGCTCACCCGGCACGTCGATGCGTAGCTCGCGCGCCGCCCGCAGCACCCCGATGGCCTGGTCGTCCGTGGCGCAGAAGATCGCCGGGGGCCGGTCCGGGCCGGCGAGCAGCCCGAGGGCCACCTGATAGGCGTCGTACCGGTTGTACGGGGCCTGGAAGAGCCGGCCCTCCGTCGAACGGCCGGACTCGTGCATCGCCCGGCGCCACCCCTCGACGTGGTCGGCGACCGGGTCACCGACCACCGGGGTCGACTCCACCCCGCCGAGGCAGGCCACGTACGCGTTGCCGTGCTCCAGGAGGTGGCGGGTGGCCAGCTGGGCGCCGCCGACGTCGTCCGTGACGACCGCGACGTCGTCGATCGCCTCGGGGCGCTCGTGCAGCAGCACGACCCGGGCGTCCCACGCCTCTATCTCCGCCGCCGCCCGCTCACTGGGGCCCTGGCTGACCAGGATCAGCCCGGAGACGCGCATACCGAGGAAGGCCCGCAGATAGTGGACCTCGCGCTCGTCGCGGTAGTCGGAGTTGCCGACGAGGACCATCTTCCCGCGCTCGGCGGCGGCCTGTTCGACCGCGTGCGCCATCTCCGCGAAGAAGGGCTGCCGGGCGTCCGGGACGATCATCCCTATGAGGTCGGTCCGCCGCGAGGCCATCGCCTGGGCGACCCGGTCGGGCCGGTAACCCAGCTGTTTGATCGCGGCGAGCACCCGCTCGCGCGTGGCCGGGGCGACCGGCCGGGGTCCGTTGTTGATGACGTAGCTGACGACCGCGGTCGACGTCCCCGCCAGTCTCGCCACATCGTCCCGCGTCACCTTGGCCACGCGCCGCAGTCTACGCGGATGGACCTACCTCTTGGCAGCCTCTACCCGGGCTTCTTCCGCTGCCGTGGCCGAAGAGGGCTGCTCCGAACGGGCGACGGGCTCGCCGCCCTTCTGCCGGCCGCCCTCCCGCTCCTTCGCCTCCTCGGCCGCGCGCTCCACCTTCTCCGGGGTGACGAAGCGGTAGCCGACGTTGCGGACGGTCCCGATCAGCGACTCGTGCTCGGGGCCGAGCTTGGCGCGCAGCCGCCGTACATGGACGTCGACCGTCCGCGTACCGCCGAAGTAGTCGTAGCCCCAGACCTCCTGGAGCAGCTGGGCGCGGGTGAACACCCGGCCCGGGTGCTGGGCCAGGTATTTCAGCAGTTCGAATTCCTTGAAGGTCAGGTCCAGGACCCGGCCCTTGAGTTTCGCGCTGTACGTGGCCTCGTCGACGGAGAGATCGCCGTTGCGGATCTCCATGGGGGAGTCGTCGGAGGTGATCTGCTGCCGTCCGGTGGCCAGCCGCAGCCGGGCCTCGACCTCGGCGGGCCCCGCGGTGTCCAGCAGGACGTCGTCGATGCCCCAGTCGGCGGTGACGGCCGCGAGGCCGCCCTCGGTGACGACGAGGATCAGCGGACAGCCCGGTCCGGTGGACCGCAGCAGCTGACAGAGCGAGCGGACCTGGGGCAGGTCGCGGCGCCCGTCGATGAGGATCACGTCGGCGCCCGGGGTGCCCACCAGGGCCGGGCCCTCGGCGGGGGCGACCCGCACACTGTGCAGCAGGAGGCCGAGGGCGGGGAGCACCTCCGTCGACGGCTGGAGTGCGTTCGTCAACAGCAGCAGTGAACTCATCGCCGCCCACCTGCCTGGTTCGGTCGATCGTGGTGCACGGTTCGCTCGCCCATTACGTCGGTCCTCCTCGTTCCCTGCGAGAGGGGCACTCCCGGGTCGGACCCGGGGGAGTATGCGGCACTGCTTCGTACGGCTGTACGGCTGTACGGCGATTTCCCCGCGGTCACGCCGCGGCGTTCGTCATACAGCTTTTACGGTGCGGCCCCGCGCCCTGGGACCGCTGAGCTTGTCGAAACGTCTGCGTAACAACGTCCGGGAAGCACAAAAGGATCCGGGGGCTGCTTTGCCCGGATCCTCTTCGCAGCAGAATAACCCACATGAGTTCTGTGTCCGAGGGTCGATTCCTGAGTTCTTCTGTTCCCTTGCTCACGCCGAACCGCCGTCACGTCACCTTGCTGACCGATGACGGGGTGCCGGTCGAGGCGGTGTACGAGCCGTGTACGGCAGGTTTCGGGGCCGCGGGGCACGGCCCCGGGGACGCGGCGGCGGACACCCCCGTCTTCGTGGTGGCGCACGGGTTCACCGGCTCGGTCGACCGGCCCGCCGTACGCCGCGCCGCCCGGGTGTTCTCCCAGCGTGCGGCCGTGATCACGTTCTCGTTCCGGGGGCACGGCCGGTCCGGCGGACGCTCCACGGTGGGGGACCGCGAGGTGCTGGATCTGGCCGCCGCGGTGGCGTGGGCGCGGACCCTGGGGCACTCCCGGGTCGTCACGGTCGGGTTCTCCATGGGCGGCTCCGTGGTGCTCCGGCACGGTGCTCTGTATCGAGGTGTTCCGGACCGCGGTGCTCCGTACGACGGTGCTCTGTATACGGAGGGAATCGAGCCACGGGGTGCGTCCGTCCGGGTACCGGCGCGTGAGCGGCGCACGGGGGAGCACTTGGGGGCGCATTTCGGCGCGCGTGCCGGTGCGGCGGTCGGCGCGCGCGCCGATGCGGTGGTCTCGGGCGCGTATGCGGATGCGGTGGTCTCGGTCAGTGCCCCGGCCCGCTGGTACTACCGGGGTACGGCACCGATGCGCCGCCTGCACTGGGTGGTCACCCGCCCCTCGGGGCGGCTCGTCGGGCGGTACGGGTTCCGTACCCGCATCGCCACCGACGACTGGGACCCCGTGCCGCTCTCCCCGGTCGCCGCGGTCCCGCACATCGCCCCGGCCCCGCTGCTGCTCGTGCACGGCGACCGGGACCCGTACTTCCCGCTGGACCACCCGCGGATGCTGGCCGACGCGGCGGGGCCCGACGGCGCGGAGCTGTGGCTGGAGCGGGGGATGGGGCACGCGGAGAACGCGGCGGACGACGCCCTCCTCGCCCGGATCGCCGACTGGGCGACGGGCGCGCTGTCCGCGTGACCCATCATGGAGAGCTGACACACGAGGCGTGAGACGACCGAATCTAAGGAGTGGCGCCATGGCAGCGGGAACGATCCGCTACTGGGCTGCGGCCAAGGCCGCCGCGGGCATCGCGGAGGAGCCGTACGCGGCGGCGACCCTCGCCGAGGCGCTCGACGCGGTGCGCGAACGGCACCCCGGCGAGCTGAGCCGGGTGCTCCGGCGGTGCTCGTTCCTCATCGACGGCAACCCCGTCGGTACCCGTGGGCATGAGACCGTACGCCTTGCCGAGGGCGGCACGGTCGAGGTGCTCCCGCCGTTCGCAGGAGGGTGAACCGCAGGCCATGAGCAGCAGCAGCGATCAGCAGTACCCGTATCCGTATCCGTACGACCCCCAGCAGCCCCCGCAGCCCCAGCAGCCGCAGGCGCACCAGGCACCGCAGGCACCGCAGCACTGGCCCGACGGAACGGCCGGGCAGTCCGCCCTGGCCCAGGAGCCGGGCGGCTACGACCAGGGCGCGACGCAGACGTGGCAGGCACCGACCTGGGACACGCAGTACCAGCCGGTGATCCAGCGGAACCAGCGGAACCCGGAGCCGTACGAGGGACAGGGGCAGGCCCACGGGCAGGCCCAGGGACAGTCCCACGGGCAGTTCCACGGGCAGGCCCAGGGGTACGGGCAGCAGCCGGACGCGTACGGGGCCGCGCAGTCCGACCCGTTCGCGACGGGGTCGCAGCAGTCCGGCCCGTTCGCGACGGGGTCGCAGCGGTCCGCCCCGTACGCGACGGGGTCGCAGCAGTCCGCCCCGTACGCGACCGGGCCGCAGCAGTCCGCCCCGTACGCGACCGGGCCGCAGCAGTCCGACCCGTACGGGACACCGCAGCCGCACGCCCCGTATCAGCAGCCGCAGCACCACCAGCCCCAGTACCAGCAGCCGCACCAGGAGCCCCAGCCGTACCGGCCCGGCCCCGACACCGGCTCCCTCCTCCCGCAGGGCGCCTCCGGCTCCCTCCCGCTCCCGCCCGAGGTCCCGGCCACCCCGGCCCCGGCCCCGGCGGCCCGGCCCGAGCCCGCCCCCGCGGCGGAGCCCCCGGACGCGCGGCCGGAGCAGCAGGGGCAGCCGTCGCAGCCCGGACCCGACGACTCCGGCTACAGCGCCCCCACCACCCTCGGCAACGTCCGGATCACCGACGCCCAGCGGGCGCGGGCCGAGGGGCGGTCGCCGGTCATCGCGCCCGGGACGCAGCCCGCCGCGATCACCGCCGGGCTCGGCCTGCTCCTCGCGGGCGGCGCGGCCGTCGGCTCGTACGCCCTGCTCGTCCCGCTCGTCCTCCTCCAGGCGGTGACGGCCGCCGGATGGTTCCGGCTGAACGGCATGTGGCCGGCCCGCCAGGGCATCGCGCTCGCCTTCGCCGGCGGTCTCGTCGCCGACGTGGCGCTCCTCGCGGCGGGCCGGGAGCACGGGCCCGCCGCGCTCCTGGGCACCCTGGGCGTCTGGGTGCTGCTCACCGTGGTCCTCCAGCTCCGCAGCCACGCGGGCGCCGACGAGCGGATGTACGGCCTGATGGCCACGGTCGTCTCGGCGGCCCTCGCGGTCCTCGCCGCCGGGCACCTCGCGGCGGTCCCGGACGCGGTGACGGTCGGCGGGGTGGCGGTCGCGGCCGCCGTGCTCGTGCGCGCGCTGCCGCTGCCGGGCCCCGTGTCCGTCGTGGGGGCGCTGCTCGCCGGTGCGGGTGCCGGTGCCGTGGTGGGCGGCTTCACGGAGTACGGCGCCCAGGGGGCGCTGCTCGGCCTCGCGGCGGGCGGATGCGCCCTGATCGGGCTGCGGGTGGCGAGCTACGACTACCCGTCCCGCTTCGTCCACATGACGGCGGGGGTGGCGCTGCCGCTCACCGCGGCGGCCCCGGCGGTCTACCTGATCGGCCGGGCGCTGGCCTGACGCTCGCGCGCCCGGCTCCGACGCCGGCACGCCCGGCTGCGACGCGGGCACGCCTGGCTCCGACGCCGGCACGCCCGGCTCCGACGCGCACTCGTCCGGCGCGTGCGGGCCTGACATGTGCGCAACGGGGTACGACGCCCCGGGAACCGATCGGGTGGTGCCGCTCGTCGATCACCCCGGGGGCGTCCCCTGCTGCCGCAGTAGGCTCACGGATGCCGGGGGGACGACCGTACGGCTGAGGTGGGGGAACGACACACATGCGCGCACTGCGAATACTGCTGATCCTGCTGGTGGTGGTCGGCGGCCTCTTCGTCGCCGTCGACCGGCTGGCGCTCCACCTGGCCGAGTCGGAGGCCGAGGACCGGGTCGGCATCAGCGGCGGCAGTGCGGGGACGACCGAGATCTCGATCAAGGGCTTCCCCTTCCTGACCCAGCTCGCCGCGGCGCGGCTCGACCGGGTCGACGTCACCCTCAAGGACATGAAGACCGAGGCCGCGGGCCGCGCGATACGCGTCGGCGAGGTGCGGGCCCAGCTCCACGACGTGAAGCTCGGCTCCGGCTACTCCACCGCCACCGCGGCCCGCGCCACCGGCACGGCCGTCGTCTCCTACGAGGACCTGACGGCGGCGGCGGAGGACGGCGTCACCGTCGCGTACGGCGGCGACGGCAAGGTGAAGGTCACCGGCACGGTCGAGCTCCTCGGCCGCCCGATCACCCGCAGCGTGCTCTCCACCGTGACCCTGGCCGACGCCCGCACGATCAAGGTGCGCGCGGACCAGGTGCCCGGGGAGGGCATCCCGGGGGTGGAGCAACTGGTGCGGACGAAGACGGACTTCGAGGGTGACGTCGACGGTCTGCCGGAAGGCATGGAGCTCCGGAAGATCCAGGTGACCGAGAGCGGCCTGGAGATCGCGCTGGACGGTTCGGACGTCTCGCTCACGGGCTGAGTCCCCGCACCATTCCCTTACCACGGCCTGCGATCCGGATAGTGAGACGGTAGTGTCCGGCCCATAGGTCGGTGACGGGCCGAGCCCGGCGGGACACCGGCTCCGGAGCGCGCCTCCCCGCTTCGCGTCTCGCATCATGGATGATCGCGTCTCATCATGCGACACGACGGTGACATCTCCGCCCGTACCTCCCTACGATCGGACCCATGAAGCGACAGGCGGATCTCACGAAGCGGCGGGCAGTGGACCTGTGCCGCGTCGCCGCCATGCTCTGTCACACCTCCTGAGCGGGACGTTCGTTCCGTCCCGGCTCTCCCCGGCCCTTCGACCACCGTCAGGGCCGGGCCCCGTGCCCCGTACGCGCCGCGCTCCGTACCTCCGCGCGTACACCCGCACCCCCGCACCATCACTCCGCATCTCGCACCACCCCGCCGCAGACTGCCCCGGAGGAGAACAACATGAGCCGCAGCGACGTCCTGGTAGACGCCGACTGGGTCGAGGCCCACATCGATGACCCGCAGGTCGCCATCGTCGAGGTCGACGAGGACACCTCGGCGTACGAGAAGAACCACATCAAGAACGCGATCCGGATCGACTGGACGAAGGACCTCCAGGACCCGGTCCGCCGTGACTTCGTGGACCAGGCCGGCTTCGAGAAGCTGCTCAGCGAGAAGGGCATCGGCAACGACACGCTGGTCGTCCTCTACGGCGGCAACAACAACTGGTTCGCCTCCTACGCCTACTGGTACTTCAAGCTCTACGGCCACGAGAACGTCAAGCTCCTCGACGGCGGCCGCAAGAAGTGGGAGCTCGACTCCCGCGACCTGACCGACGTCGTCCCCACGCGCCCGGCCACCCAGTACAAGGCCAAGCCGCAGGACGAGTCGATCCGCGCCTACCGCGACGACGTCGTGGCCGCGATCGGCCAGCAGAACATCGTCGACGTGCGCTCGCCCGACGAGTTCAGCGGCAAGCTGCTCGCCCCGGCGCACCTGCCGCAGGAGCAGTCCCAGCGCCCCGGCCACGTGCCCAGCTCGCGCAACATCCCGTGGTCGAAGAACGCCAACGACGACGGCACCTTCAAGTCGGACGACGAGCTCAAGGCCCTCTACGAGGAGGAGCAGGTCGACCTCTCGAAGGACACCATCGCGCTGTGCCGCATCGGTGAGCGCTCCGCGCTCACCTGGTTCGTCCTCCACGAGCTGCTCGGCGTCGAGAACGTCAAGAACTACGACGGTTCGTGGACCGAGTACGGCTCCCTCGTCGGCGTGCCGATCGAGCTCGGCCCCGCCAAGTAGCCCCACCAGCAGTCCCGACCGACCCGCACGACCCGACCAGAAGGACAGAACACCATGTGTGGAGCACAGGCCGGCGGCCCCGACGCTTCGACGATCAAGCCCGGTGAGACCACCATCCAGGGCAGCGTGACCCGCGACGGCGAGCCCGTCACCGGTTACGTGCGTCTGCTGGACTCGACCGGCGAGTTCACCGCCGAGGTCCCGACCTCGGCGACCGGACAGTTCCGCTTCTACGCGGCCGAGGGCACCTGGACGCTCCGCGCCCTGGTCCCGGGCGGCAGCGCCGACCGCACGGTCGTCGCCCAGACCGGTGGACTCTCCGAGGTCGCGATCGCCGTCTGATCCACGGCATGGCCGCTTGACTGGCGGCACAGAACGGCCGGAGGGCCGCACCCCAGGGGGTTGGACGCCACCTGACGCGGGGTGCGGCCCTTCGCGCCGTTCCGTGCGCCGTTTTGTGCCACGGGCCCGGGGGCCGTCCTACGCTGGAGGTATGTACGCCCGACGCCGGCGCGGCTACTTCTGGATGATGGGCGGCTGCATCGCCCTCTTCGTCTCCGCCTGGGCCGTCGTACGCCTGTGGTCGATGCCGGCCGCCGTCGCGATGTGCCTGGTCGCCATGGTGATCCCGCCCGTCGCCGCGGTGCTCGCCAACCGGCGAGGGCCGGGGGACCGGTGGTGGGACGAGGGCGACCCCTCCGGCGACCCGGAGTCGGACGAGTGGTGGGACGAGCTGGACGGGAAGAAGCGGCACTGACCGCTGTACCGACCTCTGTATCGGCCTCTGTACCGGCCTCTGTGCCGACCTCTGTGCGGGGTGTCGCGCGGGACCGGGCTCAGGCGCGGGCGTCGTGCGGGACCGGGCTCAGGCGCGGGCGTCGCGCGGGGCCCGGCTCAGTAGACGAGCGCCTGCGTGCCGTCCGCCATGGCCTCCTGGACGAAGACCTGCGCCCCCGCGATCCGTACGCCCTCCAGCACGTCCTTCTCCGTGATCTCGCGCCGGGCCGCGCACTGCGTGCAGAGGGTGACCCGGCCGCCCGCCAGGATCGAGTCGAGCAGATCGGGCAGCGGGGCGGCGTGCGGCAGCTCGAACTCGGCGGCCCGGCCCGGCAGCGCGAACCACGAGGACTCCCCGGTCAGCCAGAGCGAGACCTCCACACCACTGGCCACGGCCACCGCCGCCACGGTGAAGGCCTGCGAGCAGCGCTCGGCGGATTCGGGCCCGGCGGTCACCTTGATCACAAGCTTCTTCGACATAGACCGAACTGTAATCCTCCGGCGGGCAACCTCCCCCCTGACCTGCGAGTCACTTGTGCGGGCAGGTACGCGACCTGCTCCTCAAGTTCTTTGTGGGGGACCCCTTTTGGAACCGAACGACACCGTTTCGCCCGCCAGCAGACCCCGGGGCCGCACGGCGCTGATCATCGCCGCCGCGGCCCTGCTCGGGATCTCCGGCGGCACCGCCGTCGGCTACGGCGTCCAGGCGCAGCGGCCACCGACACCCCTGCCCGCCCTCGCCCAGCCCGGCCTGGGCTACCCGGCGAAGCCGCTCCCCGCGGACCAGGCCCCGCCCCCGCTGCCGGCCTCCGAGGACCGGCAGGTCAGGACGGACGGCGATCTGCGCAAGCTGCTGGTGGAGCGGCCCAAGGGGGCGAGGAGCCCCGTCTTCGCGGTCGAGGGGCGCGACACCTGGGTGCCGCTCCAGATCTACGCCCGGGGCTTCACGGCGGAGGACGACATGTTCGAGGCGCTCGCGGAGAGCGATCTGCGCCGCATCGCGGCGGACCTATGGGATGAGGGCGAGCACCGCAACGTCGTCATCAGGCTGATCCAGTTCCGGTCGGGCGCACAGCTGGGCGCCACCGACCATTTGTACGGCCAGCTCAGCTACATGCCGGATCCCGAGGTCGGTGCGGGCAACAAGGGGTACCCGCTCAAGGGCAGCGGCAACGGCCGCTACTACGTCTACCCGGTCGAGCGGAAGCCCGGCTATCTGCCGCACTACGAGGCCAGGGCGCTGGCCGTGCGCGGCGACATCATGATCGACATCAACATCGCCGATGCGAAGCCGATCAGCAAGAAGGACATCCGCGTCCTCGCCGAACGACAGCTGGAGCGCCTGTGAGCGACGACGTCGGAACGACGACCCCGGCAGCTCCGGCGGCTCCGCAGGACCACGCGGCTCCGGAGGCCCCCTCCCGCCCCCGCCGGGTGGTGCTCACCGTGCTGCCCTTCGTGCTGGTGCTCGGAGCGGTCGGCGGTGCGGGTGCCTACACCCTGCACGCCGTGAACGGTGCCGACCGGACCGTCGCCACGGTCGCCTGGGACGACAAGGGCCCGAAGCCGAGCCCCGACCCCGCCGTCAACGCGGGCCGCGGCCGGGCGGACACCGAGCTGAGCAAGCTTCTGATGCCCGTGCCCAAGGGTTACCGGCTCGGCCCCGACATCGACGAGCTCGGCAACGACAGCGAGACGAGCGGCGAGGAGGCCACCGCCGTGATGAAGGAGATGGGCCGCGGCCTGGCCGGCAAGGAGCGCCGCCAGTTCGACGAGGCCATCGACCGGTTCCTTATCGAGGGTGTGGCCCAGCGCTCCTACACCAGTGATGGCGGCGCTCGTGTCCTCACCGTCCACGTGGCCAAGCTGAAGGACGCACGGGCGGCCCGCACCCTGTACGAGCGGCAGAAGAGGCTGACGGAATCGGCCGGTATGTTGCGGAAGGGGCCTACGATCGCGGGCCACAAGAACGTCACCTGCTACCAGCCGGATTGGAAGAGCGAGGTCCCGCTCCACTCGATGTTCTGCCAGGCCCACGAGGGCGGCGTGCTGGTGATGGTGGAGGCGAACGGCTCGACGCCGTTCGGTGCCCAGAGGGTCGCCGGTCTGGTCAAGGATCAGCTCGACCACATCAAGTCCCCGGGGGAGTCCATATGAGCGAGCAGCAGGCTGTGGTACCCGCCCCCGTCGAGCCGGCACAGGAGGCCGCCGCACCCACCGCGGTTCCGGCCGTGCCGGAGGCGCCCCGCCCGCCCCGCCGCGCCCTGCGGGCCGTAACGCGGTGGACGGCGGCGGTGCTGGTGTTCGGCGGACTCGGTACGGGCACGGCGCTGGCGATCACCTCGGCCGAGCGGACCGACGTCCCCGGCCTCGCCACCGAGGGCGACGGGCGCTGGGAGTACCCGGAGCTCTCCCTCCCCGCGCTGCCGGCCGGCTCGCCCCGCCCCTTCAGCGAGGCCAACACCGCCGAGATCCACCACGCGGACCTGCGGAAGCTGCTGCTCCCCGCCCCCGCCGGAGCAACCCCGGACAAGGCGCTGAACGGCGGCTGGGTGAAGCAGGAACGATTCCTCGCCGAGTACCGGGCCGAGGACCGGGACGAGCTGGCCCAGCTCCTGAACGACACCCCGCCCCGGCACATCGCGGCCCGGGGCTGGACGATGCCGGACGGCACCCGGGCCCGGATCTACCTGCTGCGGTTCAACTCGACCGCCTTCGCCAGCCACGTACGCGACGAACTGCGCATCAAGGCGTCGATGCGGCTGCCGCTGGCCGGGGCGGTCGAGACGGAGTACGACACGACCTGGAAGTCCCCGCGTGCGGTGGAAGGGGTCGTGTCGTACGTCCTCACCGAGAAGGCCCCCCACGGCGACGCCCACACCCGGCAGGCGTACAGCGTGGCCGGTGACACCCTCGCCCTGATCGTGCACGAGCGGCCGGGCAAGGAGGAGTCGGCGCGGATCCCGTTCCAGCAGACCGTCATCCTCCAGAACCAGCTGCTCGGCTGAGAGAGCCGGCCGCCCGGCCCGGGACCCCCGCCGGCCGCGGGGGGCCCGCGCCCGCGG
>NZ_JBEYKR010000083.1:0-30929 GCF_040703535.1 Streptomyces sp. NPDC007346 | reverse complement strand
CGGCCAGGGCGGGCGGCCCGGAGCCCCGGGCGGCCGTCCCTCCGGCCAGGGTGGCCGTCCCGGCGGTCAGAGCGGTCGCGGCGGCGGTCAGGGCGGACGCCCCGGCGGTCAGGGCGGGCGTTCGGGCTCCCAGGGCGGCGGCTGGGACGAGAAGGAGCAGCGTCCCCGCCGTCCCCGCCCCGAGGAGCGCCGCTACGACGTCGGCAACGACGCTCCCGGCGCCCGGTCCGAGCAGGACGGCCCCCGCAAGGGCCGCGGCTCGGCGGCCCGCGGCGGCGCCAAGGGCGGCCCGAGGCCCGCACAGGGCGGCGGCGGCCGCACCGGCGGTTTCCGCCGCGCCGCCCCCTCGCGTCCGCGTGAGCTGGACGCCAAGATCGAGCAGCGCAACCGCGACCGGTACGCCAACAAGCCCGAGGTCAGCCTCCCCAAGACCCACCCGGGCGCCGAGCAGGAGGGCGAGCGGCTGCAGAAGGTCCTCGCCAGGGCCGGCATGGGGTCGCGCCGCGCGTGCGAGGAGCTGATCGAGCAGTCCCGCGTCGAGGTCAACGGCGAGGTCGTCGTCGAGCAGGGCAAGCGCGTCGACGTCCACCGCGACGAGATCAAGGTCGACGGTCTGACCGTCGCCACGCAGTCGTACCTCTTCTTCGCGCTGAACAAGCCCGCCGGCGTCATCTCCTCGATGGAGGACCCGGACGGCCGCCAGTGCCTCGGCGACTACGTGACCAACCGCGAGACGCGGCTGTTCCACGTCGGCCGTCTGGACACCGAGACGGAGGGCATCATCATGCTCACCAACCACGGTGAGCTGGCCCACCGCCTCACGCACCCCAAGTACGGCGTGAAGAAGACCTACCTGGCCGCCATCCAGGGCCCCCTGCCGCGCGACCTCGGGAAGCGGCTCAAGGACGGCATCCAGCTGGAGGACGGCTACGCCCGTGCCGACCACTTCCGCGTCGTCGAGAACACCGGCAAGAACTACCTGGTCGAGGTGACCCTCCACGAGGGCCGCAAGCACATCGTGCGCCGGATGCTGGCCGAGGCCGGCTTCCCGGTCGAGCGCCTCGTACGGACGTCCTTCGGGCCGATCCCGCTGGGCGACCAGAAGTCCGGCTGGCTGCGCCGCCTCACCAACACCGAGGTCGGGATGCTGATGCGCGAGGTCGGCCTCTAGCGGCACCTGCCCCTCTCGAAGGCCCGCGGCCGGTATCTGTTCGGAAAGTCCGAACGGGACCGGCCGCGGGCCTTCTGCCGCCCCCGTCCACCATTTATAGTCAGAGTGACTATTAAGAAGGGGGTGGGGCATGCGACTCACGGACGCGCTCGATCCACGGTGGCCGCTCACCGACCCCGAGAGCGTCGCCCTCCCGTTCCCGGAGAGGCGATGAGCACCGGCGTACCCGAGGGGTACGACCCGCAGGCCTTCCCCCCGTTCGCGGTCACCGTCGACCTCGCGGTCTTCACCGTCCGGGAGGGGGCGCTCCACGTCCTGCTGGTCGAACGCGGCCAGGACCCGTTCCGGGGCCGCTGGGCGCTGCCGGGCGGCTTCGTCCTGCCCCGCGAGTCCGCCGACGAGGCGGCCCGCCGCGAGCTGGCCGAGGAGACCGGGCTCGGCCCGGACGCCGTGGGCGCCCTCCACCTGGAGCAGCTGCGCACCTACACCGACCCGGACCGCGACCCGAGGATGCGCGTGGTCTCGGTCGCGTACGCCGCACTCCTGCCGGACCTGCCCGAACCGCGCGGCGGCGGCGACGCGGCGAGCGCCCGGTGGTGGGAGACGGGCTCCACCGGCCCGCTGGCCTTCGACCACGACCGCATCCTGGCCGACGCCCGCGACCGCATCGGCGCCAAGCTCGAACACACCTGCCTGGCCACCGAGTTCTGTTCCGCCGAGTTCACGCTCGGCGAGCTCCAGCAGGTCTACGAGACGGTGTGGGGCGTCGAGCTGGACCGCCCCAACTTCCGGCGCAAGGTCCTGAACGCGCCGGGCTTCGTCCGGCCCGTCGAGGGCCCGCCGCGCCGCACGGGCGGCCGGGGCAAACCGGCGGCTCTCCACCGGGCGGGCGGAGCCACGGCCCTGCGCCCGCCCCTGCTGCGCCCGCCACCGCCGGAACCGCCGAGCCCGGACCCGCAGCCCACCGAACCACCCCTCTCGCGCCCGGAAGGACGAACGCCATGACCATCGTCACCCGAAGACTCACCAAGCAGGCGGCCACCGGCTCGCTGACCGGGCTCGCACTCGGCGACGCACTGGGCTTCCCCACCGAGTTCAACGACGTGCCCTCGATCCTGGCCAAGTGCGGCCCCTGGCGGCACATGGACCTGCCGACCCCCGCGATCGTCACCGACGACACCCAGATGACCCTCGCCCTGGGCCGGGGCATCCGTACCGCCATGGACAGCGGACTGCTCACCCCGGAGCGACTGGTGGACCCGGTGCGTGAGGAGTTCATCGCCTGGTACCACTCGCCGGAGAACGACCGGGCCCCCGGCAACACCTGCCTCACCGCCTGCCGCATGCTCGAATTCACCCGCGTCTGGCAGGAGGCGAGCCAGACGCGCTCCAAGGGCTGCGGCGCCAACATGCGGGTCGCGCCCGTCGGTCTCGTCCCCGGCCTCAGCGACGAGCAGCGCGCCGGCGCCGCCCAGCTCCAGGCCGCCCTCACCCACGGCCACCCCACCGCCCTGGCCGCCTCCGACCTCACCGCCCGTGCGGTCCTCCTGCTCGCCCAGGGAGCCGAACCGCTCGGCCTGATCGGCCAGTTGCGCAGCTACGCGTACGAGAACAGCGGCCGCTACCACACCCGCTGGCTCGGCGACCTGTGGCGCCACGCCCAGGACGCCTCGCCCGAGGCGTTCATCAGCCGTGGCTGGGACGAGTGCCAGAGCGCCCTGGCGGCCGTCCAGGAGGCCCTGAGCGACCCGTCACCGGAAACGGACCCGTGCGAGCGGACCGGGGACGGCTGGATCGCCGAGGAGGCCCTCGCCACCGCCCTGCACTGCTTCCTGCTCTTCCCCGAGGACCCGCTCACCGCCCTGCGCCGGGCCGCCTGCACCCGGGGCGACTCCGACTCGATCGCCTGCCTGGCGGGCGCCTTCGCCGGGGCCCACCTGGGCGCGGGGGCCTGGCCCCAGGAGTGGTCGGAACGGATCGAGTACCGCAGCGACCTGCTGTCCCTGGGGGCGCTCTGGGACGCTTGAAGCCCTGGCGCCCGGCTACCGGGCCGACGCCCGCCGGGTCCGTACCAGGAAGTCCTCCACCGCCGCCCGGTCCGGTCCGGGCGGCAGTGGGGAGGAGTCCGCCGCCTCGTCGTTCTCCTCGGCCAGGCGGTTCATCCGGCGCTCCACCTCCGGCCAGGGCACCTCGCCCCGCTTCACCGCCAGCAGCTCATCGCGCGCGTCGCCCACCTCGATGCGCAGCTCGCCGGTGCGCAGCAGGTCCCGGCCGCTCGTCAGCAGGCGCAGCAGGTGCATCGCGTGCTTCCAGCGGGGCTCCCCGTGGACGCGTACGTCGGCCTCCAGCTTCTTCCGCTGGCCCAGCGCGTAGCGGACGAACGTGCCGTGGGCCAGGCGGGAGAGGAACGCCCCGCGCAGCGCCACCAGTTCGCGGCCGGTGTCGTCCACGTACTCCACCAGCGGGGAGTGCAGGCACTCCAGCACGTTCGGGTTGGCCCGCAGCGCCAGCTCGCAGAAGCGCTCCAGCTCCCACGAGAACTGCTCGGGGCCGGGGCCCTCGATGTGCGTCGGAGGCTTGTCGAAGCGCCAGAACAGCGGGGTGGGGGCGACGAACACGCCCCGCCGGTCGGTGTCGCTGTCCTCCGTCGCCAGACCGAACGCGCGGGAACCCATCACACACGCGTAGACCGTGTGGTCGCGTACGAGCGCCTCGTCGGCAGGGGTGATCATGGCGGCGAGGGTACGCGGGCGGCGGGGCGCCCCGCTCCCGGATTCCGGCGGCCCGCCTCCGGGTGCCGGCCGCCCCGCTCCGGAAGCCTGGCCGCCGCGCCTTCGGATGCCGGCCGCCCCGCCCCCGAGGTCCGCGCTCCGCGCCCCCGTCCCCGCCCTCACCCCAGCCGGATCGTCCCGCCCGAGACCGTGATCTGCTCCTCCGGCAGCGGGCGGGTCGCCGGGCCCGCCTCGACCGCCGCGTCCGTGAGGGAGAACTTGCTGCCGTGGCAGGGGCAGTTGATGGTGCCGTCGCTGACCGACGCGACCAGGCAGTTCGCATGGGTGCAGACGGCGGAGAAGGCCTTGAACTCGCCCTCCTCCGGCTGGGTCACCACCACCTTCCGCTCCTTGAAGACCGTGCCGCCGCCGACGGGGATGTCACCGGTCGCGGCCAGCTCCTCCCCGCCGGGGGAGGTGTCCGGTGACGTACCGGGGGAGGCCCCGTCCGACGCCGTCGGCGTACCGCTCGCGTCGCCTCCGCCGCCCTCGTCGCCGGACGATCCGCAGCCGGTCACCAGGGCGGCGGCGCCTGCCGCCCCCGCGGTCAGAACCGTCCTTCGCCGTGCGTTCATGGGCTCTCTCCTCCTGTGGCGGTCGGTGCGGGCCATGGTGGCGGCGGGGAGCGCGCAGGTGAAGCAACCGGGCGGACCGTGCGCCCGCCCGGGTGGCGGATGGGCCCCGGAACGCCGCCCTCCTCGTCTCAGGGACAGAGCGCGGTGACCGGGGGAGCCGCCTCCCCTCTAGGGTGATCGAAGCAGCGCAGAGGTGAACGAGCAAGGAGTTGGGACGTGGCGGTACGAGCGGTCCGTGGAGCCGTCCAGCTGGAGCGGGACGAGGCCGGGCACATGGGCGAGCGGGTCGGTGAGCTGCTCACGGCCGTCCTGGAACGCAACGGACTGGTCGCCGACGATCTGATCAGCGTCTGGTTCACCGCCACCCCGGACCTGCGCAGCGACTTCCCGGCCGCCGCCGCGCGCGGCCTCGGGGTCGTCGACGTCCCGCTGATCTGCGCCCAGGAGCTGGACGTCGACGGGGCCATGCCCCGTGTCGTCCGCATCCTCGCCCACGTCGAGACGTACCTCTCGCGCGCGGAGATCCAGCACGTCTACCTCGGCGCCACCGCCGCCCTGCGCAAGGACATCGCCCAGTGAGAACCGCCCTCGTCATCGGAACCGGCCTCGTCGGCACCTCCGCGGCCCTCGCGCTGGCCGGCCGTGGCATCCACGTCCACCTCGTCGACCACGACCCCGAGTCGGCCCGCACCGCCGCCGCGCTCGGCGCCGGGACCGACGAGCCGCCCGTCGGCCGCGTCGACCTCGCCGTCATCGCCGTACCGCCCGCCCACACCGCGGCCGTCCTGGCCACGGCCATCCGCGAGGGGGTGGCCCGCGGCTACCTGGACGTCGCCAGCGTCAAGGGCGGCCCGCGCCGCGAGCTGGAGGCGCTCGGCCTCGACCTCACCCCGTACATCGGTACGCACCCGATGGCGGGCAAGGAGCGCTCCGGGCCGCTCGCCGCCACCGCCGACCTCTTCGAGGGCCGCCCCTGGGTCCTCACCCCGACCCGGGAGACCGACACCGAGGTCCTCAACCTCGCCCTGGAGCTGGTCGCGCTCTGCCGGGCCGTCCCGGTGGTGATGGACGCCGACGCCCACGACCGGGCCGTCGCCCTCGTCTCCCACACCCCGCAGCTGATCTCCTCCATGGTCGCCGCGCGGCTGGAGGAGGCCGACGAGAGCGCCGTACGCCTGTGCGGCCAGGGCATCCGCGACGTGACCCGGATCGCCGCGTCCGACCCCCGGATGTGGGTGGAGATCCTCTCCGCCAACCCCGGGCCGGTCGCCGACGTGCTCGCCGGGGTCGCCGCCGATCTGGAGGAGACCGTGACCGCGCTGCGCGGGCTGCACTCCGACGACGAGGAGAAGCGGCGCGCGGGCACCGACGCCATCGAGGACGTCCTGCGCCGCGGCAACGCCGGCCGCGTCCGCGTCCCCGGCAAGCACGGCGCGGCCCCCGCCGCGTACGAGACCGTGGCCGTCCTCATCGGCGACAAGCCGGGCGAGCTGGCCGCGATTTTCGCCGAGGCCGGCCGGGCCGGGGTCAACATCGAGGACGTCCGCATCGAGCACGCCACCGGGCAGCAGGCGGGCCTGGTCCAGCTCATGGTCGACCCGAGCGCGGCCCCCGTGCTCGGCGCGGCCCTCACCGAGCGCGGCTGGTCGATCCGGAGCTGAGGGCCCGTACGGGGGCGGCCGGGGGAGCGCGGCCCCGATCGGCCGGACCGCCCGGCGCCACCTCGTACGGGGACGGAGCCTCCTCGTACGGGGTGCGAGGGCGCGCCCGGCACTCGGTAACCTGGTACGAGGCCGCCCCCAGGCCGTCCGCGCCCACCCCGTGTACCAGGAAGGTGTCCACCACCGTGGAAACCGCAAGCTCCGCAGTGATCGTCGCCATCGACGGGCCCTCCGGCACCGGCAAGTCGAGCACCTCCAAGGCCGTCGCCGCCAAGCTCGGCCTGAGCTACCTGGACACGGGCGCGCAGTACCGGGCCATCACCTGGTGGATGCTGAACAACGGCATCGACGTGGACAGCCCCGCCGAGATCGCGACCGCGGCCGCCAAGCCCGTGATCATCTCCGGCACCGACCCGACCGGCCCGACGATCACCGTCGACGGCGAGGACGCCTCCGGCCCGATCCGCACCCAGGAGGTCACCTCCAAGGTCAGCGCCGTCAGCGCGGTCCCCGAGGTGCGCACGGTCATCACCGACCTCCAGCGCTCCATCGCCGCGGGCGCCGCGGGCGGCATCGTCGTCGAAGGCCGTGACATCGGCACCACCGTGCTGCCCGACGCCGACCTGAAGATCTTCCTCACCGCCTCCCCGGAGGCCCGCGCCGCCCGCCGCAGCGGTGAGATCAAGGGCTCCGACCTCGCCGCCACCCGCGAGGCCCTGATCAAGCGGGACGCCGCCGACTCCGGCCGGAAGACCTCGCCGCTGGCCAAGGCGGACGACGCCGTCGAGGTGGACACCACCGAGCTGACCCTCCAGCAGGTCATCGAGTGCGTCGTCACCCTCGTCGAGGAGAAGCGGACCGCCGCGTGAGCGACGCCACGGGGGCGCCGACCCTGCGCGGAGCGGCCGTCGGGCGGACGATCGGCATCGGCCTGATGTACGGGCTGTTCAAGCCGCGGGTGCTCGGCGCGTGGCGCGTGCCCGCCGCCGGACCCGTCATACTCGCGGTGAACCACTCCCACAACATCGACGGACCGATGCTGATGGGGACCGCACCCCGGCCGGTGCACTTCCTGATCAAGAAAGAGGCGTTCGTCGGCCCCCTCGACCCGTTCCTGCACGGGATCGGCCAGATCGAGGTGGACCGTACGACCGTCGACCGCACCGCCATCAGCCACGCGCTGGGCGTACTGGAGAGCGGCGGGGCGCTCGGGATCTTCCCGGAGGGCACCCGGGGCGAGGGAGACTTCGCCTCGCTGCGGGCCGGACTCGCGTACTTCGCGGTGCGGGGCGGGGCGCCCATCGTCCCCGTCGCCGTCCTGGGAAGCACCGAGCGCCGCGGACGGTTGATACGGGGGCTGCCCCCGCTGCGCAGCCGGGTCGACGTCGTCTTCGGTGACGCGTTCGACGCGAGCGCCGGCGACGGGCGGCGCACCCGCAAGGCGCTGGACGAGGCGACCCTGCGGATCCAGGCGAAGCTCACCGCCCACCTGGAAGGCGCCAAGCGCCTCACCGGGCGATAGGCGAGACTTGGATACTTGAGTAGTGGGCCGCGCTGATCGTGGTCCATCGATGATGCAAAGAGGAACGGACTTCATGAACGACCAGATTCACTCCGACGGCTCGGACCACGAGCACGGAGAACTTGGCGATGCCGAGTACGCGGAGTTCATGGAGCTCGCCGCGCAGGAAGGCTTCGACCCCGAGGAGGTCGAGGGCGCTCTCGGTGAGGCCGGTCACGGACCGCTCCCCGTGCTCGCCGTCGTCGGCCGCCCCAATGTCGGCAAGTCGACCCTGGTGAACCGGATCATCGGCCGCCGCGAGGCCGTCGTGCAGGACAAGCCCGGCGTCACCCGCGACCGCGTCAGCTACGAGGCCGAGTGGGCGGGCCGCCGCTTCAAGGTCGTCGACACCGGCGGCTGGGAGCAGGACGTGCTGGGCCTCGACGCCTCCGTCGCCGCCCAGGCGGAGTACGCCATCGAGACGGCCGACGCCGTCGTCTTCGTGGTCGACGCGACCGTCGGCGCCACCGACACCGACGAGGCCGTCGTCAAGCTGCTGCGCCGGGCGGGCAAGCCCGTCGTGCTCTGCGCCAACAAGGTCGACGGCCAGAGCGGCGAGGCCGACGCCACCGCCCTGTGGTCGCTCGGCCTCGGCGAGCCCTACCCGGTCTCCTCGCTGCACGGCCGCGGCACCGGCGACATGCTGGACGCGGTCCTCGAAGCCCTCCCCGACGCCCCGGCGCAGAAGTTCGGCACCACGCTCGGCGGCCCCCGCCGCATCGCGCTGATCGGCCGCCCGAACGTCGGCAAGTCCTCCCTGCTGAACAAGGTCGCGGGGGAGGACCGGGTCGTCGTCAACGAGCAGGCCGGCACCACCCGGGACCCGGTCGACGAGCTGATCAAGCTCGGCGGCACCACCTGGAAGTTCATCGACACGGCCGGCATCCGCCGCCGCGTCCACCTCCAGGAGGGCGCGGACTACTACGCCTCGCTCCGTACGGCCGCCGCCGTGGAGAAGGCCGAGGTCGCCGTCGTCCTGATCGACTCCAGCGAGTCCATCAGCGTCCAGGACCAGCGGATCATCACCATGGCCGTGGAGGCCGGGCGCGCCCTCGTCGTCGCCTTCAACAAGTGGGACACCCTCGACGAGGAGCGCCGCTACTACCTGGAGCGCGAGATCGACACGGAGCTGGCGCAGATCGCCTGGGCCCCCCGCGTCAACGTCTCGGCCCTCACCGGCCGGCACATGGAGAAGCTCGTCCCGGCGATCGAGACCGCGATCGAGGGCTGGGAGACCCGCGTCCCCACCGGCCGGCTGAACGCCTTCCTCGGTGAGATCGTCGCCTCCCACCCGCACCCGATCCGCGGCGGCAAGCAGCCGCGCATCCTCTTCGGCACCCAGGCGGGCACCAAGCCGCCGCGGTTCGTGCTGTTCGCCTCCGGCTTCCTGGAGCACGGCTACCGCCGCTTCGTCGAGCGCCGGCTGCGCGAGGAGTTCGGCTTCGAGGGCACCCCGATCCACATCTCGGTCCGCGTCCGCGAGAAGCGCGGCCGCAACAAGTAGCACCCACGGGTACGCGTGAGCCCCGGCGGCCCCCACAGGGGATCGCCGGGGCTCATCCGTACCCGCTCTCAGGACTCCCGGGAGCCCGGCGGAAGCGCCGCGGGCCGGGGACGTCCGGCGTGCCGGCCCACCCGCTGCCAGGAACCGAGGGTCCCCGTGTGCTGGCTCTGGCCGCCGCCGTTCCCGGTGTGCCGGCCCTGCCCGGCCGGGGACGGGTGGCCGGCCGGCGGGGGCCGGGAGGCGAAGAGCCCGGCGCTGAAGGCCGGGAAGCGGAGGTTCTCCTCACCGCTCCGGTCACCCGGCAACGCCCGGAACGAGCGCCGGTACTCGGAGTACAGCGCGTCGTAGATCGGGGTGGCGGAGGTGCCCGCCGATGGATCCTGCGAGGGGCGCATGGCAGGGATCTGGCTCTGGTGCTGGCGGGATGGGTCGTATGAGTGCACGTAGGTGCCAACGACCTCATCGCCCGTCGGATGCGGTCCCGCCGGAGAAAACGCTGTTCGGCGGGGGTGCCCGAGCGGGGCGGACATGATCAGGTCCCGGCCAGCGGCATCGACGCGGCGACCAGGACCCCGTTGACCGCGGCCTTCTCCAGGGCGTCCCGGAGCAGGTCCTCGCGCGGCTGCTGGCCGATGGTGCCGGCCGGTGCGGCGAAGACGAGGACCGTCTGGGACTTGTTGACCGCGGCCCGCCAGCCGTCGGTCACCTGGAGCGGCTGGTGGGCCTGCCACCACGCGACCGGGTTGCCGCCGCCGGAGCCCGGTTGCAGCACGGCGTGCAGCTGGCCCACGGCGAGCAGCACCGACCAGCCGGGCAGCGCCGCCGGCAGCCGGTTCAGGTCGGGGGTCGGGTGGAAGCCCTGCTCCAGCAGCAGCTGGAGGAACTCGTCGCCCCCGGTGCCGTCGGTGCCGGGCCGGGCGACCGGTCCGGTCGGTTCGACGACCAGGGCCGGGCGGACATCGTCCTCGATGAGAACGAGACCGCTGGTGATGCCGAGGACGGCCTGTTCGGGCATGCGCCCCTCCGTATTCTTCTGCTCGCTGCCGGTGATGCTGCGCACCGCGCCCTGGAGCTGGTCCTCCGCGACCTTGACGACCTGCGAGGGGATGCACGTCGCGTGGGCGAACGCGAGCACGGCGGTCTCGTCCCCGATGAACAGCACCGTGCTGGTGCGTTCCTGGTCGGAGTCGCCGGGGGTGCGGCAGGAGGTGCAGTCGTAGCTGCCGGGGGTGTCGTCGCCGACGAGCAGCCGGTCGGCTTCGTCGTCGCCGATCTCGGCGCGTACGTCCTGGCTGACGTCGAGCATGCGCGGCACGGGTGGCTCCTCGAACTCGGTGCGTGGGCCGGGGGGTTCCCGGCTCATGAAGAGACAACGCGGGAGCTGTCGCCGGGGTCACGCACCGGCGGGGACGGAAGTGAGGACCAGGTCGACACATCGCTACATCGAGGAGTCGACCCCCGCGTCCGGGAAGCCGGTGTGCCGCGGGCGCGGATATTCTCCGGAAACTCTCTCCCGGACGCAGGCAACCTTCCCGGCTTTTCCTGCATCAAGCACGGAGTAGGCCTCGCCGAAATGAGTGGCGGGCGGGCGGCGTGAAGGTGGCACGGCCACCCGCGGAGATCGCGCCGGCCACCGGACGCCGATGGTGAAGCGGATCCACCGCCTCCGGAAAACCGCAGGTCAGTCATGGTTCCGGCGGCGGATCGGGGGCACCGGACGACGCGGTGCGTTCGACCGCGGAATCCACCCGGATTCCGGATGTATTCCGGGTGGTAAAGCGCCCGGACGTACAGTCGCGACAGACGGCCAGACCAGGGGGAACGGCGGCTCCATGCATATTTCATTTCTTCTGCACAATGCGTACGGCATCGGAGGAACGATCCGCACGACCTTCACACTCGCCCGCACTCTCGCCGAACACCACGACATCGAGATCGTGTCCGTCTTCCGGCACCGCGAGGCGCCCGCGTTCGGCGCGCCCGACGGTGTGACGCTGCGCCACCTCGTCGACCTGCGCGGGAAGAGCGGCACCTACGACGGGGACGACGCCGAACACGCCGGGCCCGCCAGGGTGTTCCCGCGCGGCGACAGCCGGTACAAGCAGTACAGCCGGCTCACCGACGCCCGGATCGCCGCCCATCTCCAGGTGCTCGAAGCCGATGTCGTCGTCGGCACCCGCCCCGGACTCAACGTGCACATCAGCCGGCAGACCCGGCGCGGCCCGGTGCGCGTCGGGCAGGAACACCTCACGCTCGACAGCCACGGACACCGCCTGCGGCGCGAGATCGCCCACCGGTACGCCCTGCTCGACGCCCTCACCACCGTCACCCGCGCCGACGCCGAGGACTACCGCAGCCGGACGAGGCTGCCGGGCGTGCGGATCGAGGCCATCCCCAACGCCGTTCCCCGGCCCGCCTGTCCGCCCGCCGGCGGCGATCTGAAGTGGGTCGTCGCGGCGGGCCGGCTGCACCGGGTCAAACGGTACGACCTGCTGGTACGGGCCTTCGCCCGGGTCTGCGCGGCCCGTCCGGACTGGCGGCTGCGGATCTACGGCGGGGCGGACGCCTCCGGTGACGAACAGGCCTCGCTGCGCGCACTCGTCGACCGGCTGGACCTGCACAACCACGTGTTCCTGATGGGCTCGGCCACCCCCATGGAGGCCGAGTGGCCCAAGGGGGCGATCGCCGCCGTCACCTCGGACCGCGAGTCCTTCGGCATGACCATCGTCGAGGCGATGCGCGGCGGAGTGCCGGTCGTGGCCACCGACTGCCCGCACGGACCGGCGGAGATCATCGAGGACGGCACCGACGGCCGTCTCGTACCGGTGGGCGACACGGACGCCATCGCCGCCGCGCTGCTCCAGCTGATCGAGGACGACGGCCTGCGCCACCGGATGGGCCGCGCGGCGCTGTCGGCCTCGGAACGCTTCGACCCGGCGAGGATCGCGGAGCGCCACGAGAGCCTGTTCACCGAGCTCGTCGCCCAGGGCGTCCGGAGCCGGGGCCGCGGCCCCCTGCGCACCGCGCTGCACCGCACCCGGGGCACCGTGCTCGACGGGGCGTACGCCCTCGGCTACCGGGCCGCCGACGTTCTCCGCAAGGGAAGGGCCGCATGACCACCGCCACCACCGTCCGCGCCGACTGCGCCGCCGACCCGGCCGGAGCGCTCACCTTCGACCTGGCCCCCGCCGACGTCGGCCCCGAGGCCGTGCTGCTCCTGCGGCGCCGGGGCGCGGCGGACACCCCGGTCCGGCTCCCGCTGAGCCGCACCGCCCCCGGCCGGCTGCGGGCGGTGCTGCCGCCCTCCACCGAGCTGTCCGAGGGGCGCTGGGACGCGTACGTCGAGGAGCCCGGCTCCCGGCGCACCCTGACCGTCCGGCCGGGGCTGCGGGACCTGCGCGCCCTGGTCGACCGCGCCCCCGACACCGGCACCGCCACCATCAGCTCCCGGGTCCCCTATCCCACCCTCGACGGCCGCCTCGCGCTGCGCTGCTGGCTCCGGGCCCCGCACGCCGAGGCCGGCGCCATCCGCGTCGGCCCGTCCGGCATGAGCGCCCAGGGCGTGCTGTACGGAGCCGGGGCGGGGGAGGGGGCCGTGGTGGAGGCCCGGCTGCCGGGGCGGCCCGGCCGGGTCCACCGTGTGCCGCTCACCGCCTCCGGTGAGGGGAGCGGCGGCTTCGCCTTCACCCTCCCCTACGCCCCGCTGGCCCCCGGGCCCGTGCCCGAGGAGGAGCTCTGGCGGCTGTGGCTGGTCCCCCGCGCGGGCGCGGCGGCGGTCAGGATCTCCCGCATCCTCGACGACGTCTGGTGCCGGGAGAGGAGCTTCGTCTACCCGAGCCGTCCGGTGGCCGACGGCGTCCTCGCCACACCCTGCTACACCACCGGGAACGACCTCTGCGTACGCCTGGCACCCCGGCCCGCCGCCCTCTGAGGCGGCTCCCGGGGCGGACCGGCCGGCTCACCGCGGGCGCACCCGGCCGGGAGGTCCTGGTGATCCAGGTGCTCCTGTCCCTGTGAAAGAAACGTGAGGAAACATAAGACAGGTATAAGGGAACATGAAATCCAGGTGTTCCGCCCATTCGAGTGACGAGCCTCCGGACGATAAAAGCAGCAGGTCACCCAGGGTGTTTCCGGAGCGGGGCCAGCGCCCCGGCCACGGGACCGTACGAAGGCGGCCGACCAATTCGCGCCCGCACTTCCGGGCGGACTGTCCGGGTGAATTGGCTGGGATATACATGTGTGGGGATTCTGTGACACAAGCGTGACCGCCACGGCATGCGCGTATGCGCGGACCGGCCCGGGGCCCGGCCTTCCGTCCTGGTCCGCGGCCGCCTACGGTGAGGGGTATGGCTTCTCTACCGACCCCTCCCGCACAGCCGGACGACGCCCCCGAGTCGTACGTCGGCCTCGGCGCCGACACCGCCGAGCAGCTGGCGAGAACCCGTGGCTGGGACACGGTCCGGGCGGTTGCGCCGGGCACGTTCCTGACGATGGAGTTCCGTTCCGGCCGCATCAACTTCCAGGTCGAGGACGCCACGGTGACCCGCTGCTGGGTGGGCTGACCCCGCCCCGCCTCGTGAACCACGGGCCCCGGCGAAGCAGGAGGGCCCCGACCGTGTGGTCGGGGCCCTCCTGCTGTCGGCGACGCGTTCCTAGCCGCCCGACATCGGGCGCGCCGGGCTCGCGGCGCCCCGGGAGCCGTGCTCGGACTGCGGGCGGCGGGTGCCCGCCGGAGCCGGCGCCGGCCGCTCCGGGCGGACCGTGGGCGCCGTGTGCGCCCGCACCCGGGCTCCTCCGGCCGCCAGGTGCGCGGCGGGGGCGCCCGTGCCGGCCGCGAGGGCGGCGGCCTCGGCGGCGATCGACTGCGGGAGCAGCACCGGCTCAGGCCGGGCCGCGGGGGCCGGCACCGGACGGCCCGCGCGGCGCCGCTCGCGCCACTGCTCGCGCAGGTCGAAGATCCAGCTCTCCGTACGGGCGATCAGCGGCTCGAACCAGGGCAGTGCCAGCAGGATGAGCAGCCCCGCCGCCCAGCCCAGCACCACATCGCTGAGCCAGTGCGTGCCGATGTAGACGGTGGTGAGGCCGACGCCCAGCGAGACCGTGGCGGAGACCGCCGACAGATAGCGCCTGGCGCGCGGGGTGGTGGCCAGATAGGCGAGGATTCCCCAGGTCACGACGGCGTTGGCGGTGTGTCCGGAGGGAAATATATCGCCGCCGGCGAACATCTCGGCCGAGCCGATCTGCGTCGCGTAGTGCGGGCCGAGCCGCCCCAGGCCCAGCTTGACCGCGCCCACCGTCACGTTGAGCAGCAGCAGGGCGGTGCCGAGGACCAGCAGCGGGCGCAACGTGTGCTGACGCCAGGAGCGCCAGCCCAGCCAGCAGGCCACCATCACCGCGGTCGGGCCGCGCTGGCCGAGCACGACGTAGTAGTCGAGGAAGGGGTGCAGTTCGGGCCACTGCTGGTAGGGCCGGAACAGCATGACCTTCCAGTCCAGGGTCACCAGCCAGGACGTCACGAGCACGGCGAAGACGATGGCGAGATAGAACGCCAACGTCCCGCCGAAGAGGGCGATGCGGTGACGGCTCATCCGCGGTGCCACTATCTTCGGCGGTTCCGGCTCCCGGTCCAGGCGGGCAAAGATGTCGGTACGCACCCAATCGACGTTACAGCGAGTGAGTGTGCGTGCAGGCCAATCCGGCCTCTTTGTGATGACGATGTGATGTGGACTCCGTCTCAGGACGGTGACTTTTTCCGGGCCGGGAGAAGAATCCATGTGATCTTGCGGGCAATTCCCCCGGGGTTCCGTTCGGAAACGTGTTTGATCTTCCGGGCAATTTCGCACAGAGGAATCCACGGGAATTGATCCGGCCATTCGGGGGAGGTCCGGACCCCTCCGCGCCGTCCCCACAGGCCCCGGCGGGACGCGGCACCGGGGGCCGCGGGCGGGCGGGCGAGTGGCGTACGCCACACTGTGTGGCGGACCGGCGTATGAAGTGTGCCACGTGCCACCAGGCCGAACTCGCGTACGCTGACGGCTCACTCGCCCGTCGATGCCGGGCCCCGGGGAGACATACGCAGGCCACGTCCCCGCCGGTCCGCCGAGCGCGAGGAACCCATCGGGAGGTACGTAGATGTCCGGGACGACCACGGCCGGAGCCCGGCTGCGCGGAGCCGCCGACGGTGCCAACCGCTGGGTCGTCCTCGTCGTCCTCTGCCTCAGCCTGCTGGTGGTCGCGCTGGACGCGACCGTGCTCCACGTCGCGGTCCCCTCGGTCACCGAGGACCTGCGCCCGAGCGCCACCGGACTCCTGTGGATCGTCGACGCCTACCCCCTGGTCTGCGCCTCGCTGCTCATCCTCTTCGGCACGCTGGGTGACCGGATCGGCAGACGGCGTGTGCTGCTCCTCGGCTACGCGCTGTTCGGCCTCGCCTCCGCGCTGGCCGCGACCGCCGACACCCCCGCCGTCCTCATCGCCGCCCGCGCCCTGCTCGGCGTCGGCGGCGCGATGATCATGCCCGCCACCCTGTCGATCCTGCGCCAGGTCTTCCCCGACCGGCGCGAGCGGGCCCTGGCCATCGGGGTGTGGACCGCGGTCGCCGCGGTCGGCGCCGCCACCGGACCGGTCGTCGGCGGCTTCCTGGTCGAGCACTTCTGGTGGGGCTCGGTCTTCCTGATCAACATCCCGCTGATGGTGGTCATCCTGCCGCTCGGCCGCTGGCTGCTGCCGGAGTCGCGCGGCGCCGGGGACGGCCCGTGGGACGTGGTGGGCGCGCTGACCGCCGCCGCCGGGGTGCTCGGGGTCGTCCTGGGTGTCAAGCGCCTGGGCGGCGGCGCGGCTCTCCTGGACCCGGTCGCGCTGGGCCCGCTGGCCTGCGGGCTGGCGCTCCTGATCCTCTTCGTACGCCGGCAGAAGCGCCGTACGCACCCGCTGATCGACATCGCCATGTTCGCCCGCCCGGCCTTCTCCACCGCCGTCGGCTGCATCGTGCTCGCCATGCTGGCCCTGGTCGGCCTCCAGCTGATCGCCGTCCAGTACCTCCAGCTGGTGCTGGGCCTCAGCCCGCTGGAGACCGGGCTGCGGCTGCTGCCGCTGACCTTCGCCGCGATGGCAGCGGGCGCCACCGGCTCGTACACCCTGCGCCGCGTGGGCCCCCGCAAGATGGTGGGCTGGGGCTTCGTCCTGACGGCCTCCTCCGTGCTGCTGCTCACCTCGATGGGCCACCACGACCGGCCCGTCCTGCTGACGGCGGGCTTCGTCCTCCTCGGCTTCGGCCTCCAGTCGACGCTCTTCGGGGCGTACGAGTCGATGCTCAGCGACGCCCCCGCCGAGCGGGCGGGCGGGGCCGCGGCGATCGGGGAGACCTCCTACCAGCTCGGCGCGGGCCTGGGCATCGCGCTGCTCGGCAGCGTCATGAACGCCGCCTACGCCCCCGGCCTCGCCTCCCTGGGCGAGAAGGGCGTGCCCGCCCGCGCGGGCGCGGAGGCCTCCCACTCGCTGGGCGAGGCCTACCAGGTGGCCGCGCAGCTCGGCGGCCCGACGGGGGAGCTGCTGCGCTCCACGGCCCGGCACGCCTTCGTCGGCGGGCTGCACGTCACGCTCTTCGTCAGCGCGGGTCTGCTGCTGCTCGGCGCGCTCGCCGCGCTGCGCCTGCCGAAGGCGATGGACTGTCCGCCGAAGGAGGTCCGCCTCCTGGGTGAGCGCGGGGCCACCGAGCCCGGGACCCCGGACGGCCAGGAGGCCGGGACCCCCGACCGCCGGGCCACCGGGCCCAAGCTCCTCGACGCCGTCCCGGCACCCGCCCCGGAGCGCCCGGCCCAGGGGCTGACGCTCCCGGCGCGGCGCGAGCCGGCCGAGGCCACCGGCTCTGGACGAGCGGCACACTGAGCCGTAACGTCTCACGAAGCTCTGACTACCACTGCTAGTTTTCGCGGGGCGCGGGCGACCCCGGCCCCCGCGAGCACCGTGCGAGCCGCCGGAGGCACCCTCATGTCCAGCACCGAGTCCGCGAAGCCGTCGAAGCTCCCGCCGTTCGACGCCACCGACCCCCTCGGCATCGACGATCTGCTCGGCCCCGACGACCTCGCGATCCGCGACACCGTCCGCACCTGGGCCACCGACCGGGTGCTGCCGCACATCGGCGAGTGGTACGAGAAGGGCGAGCTGCCCGCCATCCGCGAGCTGGCCCGGGAGCTCGGCGCGCTGGGTGCGCTGGGCATGTCCCTCGACGGGTACGGCTGCGCCGGGGCGAGCGCCGTCCAGTACGGGCTGGCCTGCCTGGAGCTGGAGGCCGCCGACTCCGGGATCCGCTCGCTCGTCTCCGTACAGGGTTCGCTCGCCATGTACGCGATCCACCGCTTCGGTTCCCCGGAGCAGAAGCAGCGGTGGCTGCCCGGCATGGCGGCGGGCGAGACCATCGGCTGCTTCGGGCTGACCGAGCCGGACCACGGCTCCGACCCGGCCGGGATGCGGACGTACGCCAAGCGCGACGGCGAGGACTGGGTGCTCACCGGCCGCAAGATGTGGATCACCAACGGCTCGGTCGCCGGGGTGGCGATCGTCTGGGCGCAGACCGACGAGGGCGACGAGGGCCGGGGCATCCGGGGCTTCGTCGTCCCCACCGACACCCCCGGCTTCTCGGCCCCCGAGATCCATCACAAGTGGTCGCTGCGCGCCTCGGTCACCAGCGAACTGGTCCTGGACGGCGTCCGGCTCCCCGCCGACGCGGTGCTCCCGGAGGCGAGGGGGCTGCGGGGCCCGCTCAGCTGTCTGAGCCACGCGCGGTACGGGATCGTCTGGGGCGCCATGGGCGCGGCGCGGGCCAGCTTCGAGTCGGCCCTCGACTACGCGAGGACCCGGGAGCAGTTCGGCCGGCCGATCGGCGGCTTCCAGCTCACCCAGGCGAAGCTGGCGGACATGGCCCTCGAACTGCACAAGGGCATCCTGCTCGCCCACCATCTGGGGAGCCGGATGGACGCGGGGCGGCTCCGCCCCGAGCAGGTCAGCTTCGGCAAGCTCAACAACGTGCGGGAGGCGATCGAGATCTGCCGTACCGCGCGCACGATCCTCGGTGCCAACGGGATCTCGCTGGAGTACCCGGTGATGCGGCACGCCACGAATCTGGAGTCGGTGCTCACGTACGAGGGCACCGTGGAGATGCACCAGCTGGTGCTGGGCAAGGCGCTCACCGGTCTCGACGCCTTCCGGTGACCACGGCACGTCCCCGGGGGCGCGCCGACCGGCGGCGCTGACCGGATCCTTCCGGCGAGCGCCCTGCTCAGCTCTGGTTGAAGAAGCCGTCGGCCTTGCGGCCGGCGGCTTCACCGGCGACCACCTGGGTGTCGGCCGGGGAGAGCAGGAAGACCCGGGTGGCCACCCGGTCGATCGAACCGCGCAGGCCGAAGATCAGCCCGGCGGCGAAGTCCACCACGCGCTTGGCGTCGGCGGGGTCCATGGCCGTGAGGTTGACGATCACCGGGACACCGTCCCGGAACAGCTCGCCGATGGCCCGTGCGTCCCGGAAGCTGTCCGGGGTCACCGTGGCGATCCGGCGGTCCTGCTCCTTCGCCGCCTCGGCGGCCACCTGCACCCGCGGGTCGGTGACCCAGGCCTGGTTGCCCGTACCCGTCTCCGTACCCTCGGCGTACTCGTCGTCGTAGTACCGCTCGTCGTTGTCCTCGACGAGGCCCAGCCAGGCACTCGCCTTGCGCACCGATCCCATGGACGCCTCCTCTCACCGCGGTTCCTTGGCGTTCCGCATCTCTTTCGTATCCCTATGGTCGTCCATGATGCGGATATCGCGCCAAGTGGATAGTCGCCGCGAAGGTGATTCGTGACGGTACTGGTGCAGAACATGTGGCGGTTCGTCAAGGTTCGTCCTGGATAAGGGCGGTCCCGGTAGGAAAATATGATGCGCCAGTCCGTATGGGTGACAGGAGGGACGTACGGGTGAACGGATCACTCGATACGATGCACGGCGCTCGGGTGCGCGAACGGCGCGCACCGACGGAACGGCTCGCGGGGGAGCGTCGTGTTCGGAATCGTGAGGCCCTGTACCCATCGGCTCTCCGAAGGGCTCAGGACCGAGTGGATGGCCCATCTCTGCGGCCTCTGCCTGGCTCTGAGGGCGGATCACGGGCAATTCGCCCGGATCGTCACCAACTATGATGGTCTGATCGTCTCCGTCCTGACGGAGGCTCAGGCGGTCCGCACTCCGGCCGGGCGGCGCACCGCGGGGCCCTGTCCGCTGCGTGCCATGCGTACCGCCCCGGTCGCCATGGGCGAGGGGGCCAGGCTCGCCGCCGCCGTCTCGCTGGTCCTCGCCTCCGCCAAGGTGCGCGACCACGTCGCCGACCGGGACGGGCTGTTGGCCCGCCGGCCGGTGGCCGCTGCCGCGCGGCGGGTGGCGGCGGGCTGGGACCGGGCCGGTGCCCGTACGGGGGCGGCGCTCGGCTTCGACACCGCCCTCCTGGTCGACGCGGTCGACCGGCAGACCGGCATCGAGACGCTCGCCGGGCCCGGCACCCCGCTGCTGACGGTCACCGAACCCACCGAGACCGCCACCGCGGCCGCCTTCGCCCACACCGCGGTCCTCGCCGGGAAGCCGCAGAACGTCGCGCCGCTCGCGGAGGCCGGCCGGCTCTTCGGGCGGCTCGCGCATCTGCTGGACGCCGTGGAGGACCGGGAGGCTGACGCCGCGTCGGGTGCCTGGAACCCGCTCACGGTGACCGGCACCCCGCCGGCCGAGGCGCGCCGGCTCTGCGACGACGCGCTGCACGGCATACGGCTCGCCCTGCGTGAGGTGGAGTTCACCGACGGCAGGCTCGTGCACGTCCTGCTCGCCCACGAGCTGCGGCGCTCGGTCGACCGGGCGTTCGGCACCTCGTCCTGCTCGCACCAGGAGGGCGGGGGGCTGCTGGTGCCCGAGGGCTCCTTCGGGCCGCCGCCCGGGAACCCGTACGGTCCCACCCCCGGCAATCCGTACGGTCCCGCCCCCGGCGGTCCGGCCGCCCCGCCCCCGCCCCGGCCGCCGCGCCCGAGGCGCGGGCTGATCGCCGGGTGCCTGGTGTGGGCCGGGCTCGCCTGTACCTGCCAGATGTGCTGCGGCAGCTACGAGGACCCCTGGAGCCGGGAGCGGCGGGAGGCGCCGTGCAACAACTGCGGCGACTGCTGCGAGGCGTGCGACTGCTGCGGCCGGTGCGGCGAGGGCTGCTGCTGTCGCGGTGAGTCCTGCGGGTGCGACTGCTGAACCCGCGGGACCCGCCGGCGTCAGGTCACTTCGGCTCGGGCCCCTTCAGCTCGGGCGGCGAGATCCGCGACGTCTCGATCGCGGACTCGGTGGTGCCCCACTTCTCCAGGATCCGGTCGTAGGTCCCGTCCTTCTTGAGCTGGTTGACCGCCGCCTGGAACGCCGGCGTCAGCGGGCTGCCCTTCTTGAAGGCGAAACCGACGTCGAGCCGCTTGTACTCGTTGAGGAAGCGCAGCCCTTCCTGCTGGCTCACGGCGTAGCGCAGTCCGTTGATGGTGGACATGTTCACGTCGGTGCGCTTCTGCTTGAGGGAGAGCCAGACGGCCGCCGGGTCGGCGTAGGTCTTCACCTCGTAGGGCTTCTTGCCCTTCTCCGCGCACCGGGGCAGGTTCTCCTGGAGCGAGACCTCGAAGGTGGTGCCCGCGCCGGTCGCCACGTTCAGGCCGCACAGGTCGGTGAGGTCGGTGATCTCCTTCAGCTCGCTGTCCTCGCGGACGGCGAAGCCCTGGCCGTCGTTGATGTACGTCACGAAGTCGATCGTCCTGCGGCGTACGTCGGTGACGCCGAAGTTCCCCGTGCCCAGGTCGTACTTCCCGCTGCCGAGCGCCGGGAGGATCGCCTCGAAGGACGCCACTTCACGCTCGAGCTCCACCCCCAGCACCTTGGCCACCGCGTCCGCGAAGTCGATGTCCGCACCGGAGAGCGTGGTGCCGTCCTCCTCGTAGAAGGCGCCGGGCGGGGAGCCGGTGGCGGCCGCGATCCGCAGGGTGCCGGCCTTCCGGACGTCCTCGGGCAGCAGCTCCGCCACGGCGTCGGCCTTCTTCACCGAGGACACCACGTCCGTGGTCGGGGTCTTCCCCTTGGCCTCGCCCTTGGTGGTGCCCGCCCCGGGCTCCGCCGGGTCCGCGCAGCTGGTGAGGGTCAGCGCGGCGACGGTGATCAAGGCGAAAAGGGCGCTGTGGCGCGATCTGGACATGGCTCTGTTTTCTCCGGGTTCGTCAAGGTATGCCGACCGGCCCCGGGCCCGGCAGGGCGCGGAGCGGCGACGACAGGTTCAGCGGTGCGTGTGCGCGGGAACGTGCGGCGAAGCGAGGGGAGGGCGACGCGGTGTGGTGGAGGTGAAGTCACGCGAGGAACGGTGCTCGAACGCCTTCAGACCAGGCGTGAGCAGGGAGAACGGAACAGCAGAGGGTCAGCTCAACAGGAAGAGGACCACACGCGACCGAAGTCGATGTGGGAGCGGGTGACCAGCCACTGCTGCGAATGCATGGGGCCAGTGGAACAGGCATCCGAGTGCGCGTCAACTGACGTGAGACATACGGCTCAGAGTGTGGACAGGCTTGACAATGCGCCGCGTTGACCGCTTATCTCGGAAGCCGGACCGGCGCTGAGGGGCCCGTGTCCGTGTGTGGTTCGTGGTGTGAAGGTACGCCCCGTGTTCGATCTCAGCATCCACGGAGCCCTCGCATGCCCCCGCAGACCGATCTGCTGCCTCCCTCGTCCTCCGCGCCACCACCCGTCAGGCACGACGGCGACAGTGCGGTCCCCCGCATCGTCCCCGTCCGCCGAACGGGCCGTTGGGCAGCGGCTGTTGCCGCCCTCGTCCTCCTCGCGCTGGCGCTGAACTCGGTCATCCGCAACGAGGCCTTCGAGTGGGGCGTCGTCGTCTCCTACTTCACCACCGCCTCCGTCCTGCGCGGCCTCTGGCTCACCCTGTGGCTCACCGCCGTCGTCATGGTGCTCGGCTTCGCGCTCGGAGCGCTCCTGGCCGTGCTGCGCCTCTCCGGCAACCCCGTTCTCCAGGCGGTCAGTTGGGGGTACGTCTGGCTGTTCAGGTCCACCCCGATCCTGGTCCAGCTGCTCTTCTGGTTCAACATCGGCGCCCTGTACCCGCAGATCCTCGGCGTCTCCACGGTCACCCTGCTCGGCCCGGTCACCGTCGCCGTCGTCGGCCTGACCCTGCACGAGGCCGCGTACGCCGCCGAGGTCGTCCGCGGCGGGATCCTCTCCGTCGAACGCGGCCAGATCGAGGCCGCCCAGTCCCTGGGGCTCGGGCCCTGGCGCCGCTTCCGCCGCATCGTGCTGCCGCAGGCCATGCGCTCCATCGTCCCGCCGGCCGGGAACATGCTGATCGGCACCCTCAAGGGCACCTCGATCGTCAGCATCATCGCCGTGCAGGACCTGCTCTACTCCGTCCAGCTCGTCTACCACCGCACCTACCAGGTCATCCCGCTGCTGCTCGTCGCCACCCTCTGGTACGCCGCGGTCACCTCCCTGCTGAGCGTCGGCCAGCGCTACGTGGAGCGCTACTACGCCCGCGGCACGGCGGGTGCGCGATGAGCGCCGCACCCACCCTCGTGGTGATCGGCGGCGGCCCGCGCGGCACCGGGGTCATCGAGCGCATCGCCGCCAACGCCCGTGAGCTGTACGGGGATCGGCCCCTGGACATCCACCTGGTCGACCCCTACCCGGCGGGCGGCGGGCGGATCTGGCGGCCGGACCAGTCGCCGCTGCTGTGGATGAACTCCATGGCCGAGGACGTCACCATGTTCACCGACGACACGGTGGAGCTGGCGGGCCCGGTCGTGGCGGGACCGGCCCTGCACGCCTGGGCCCAGGACGTCCGCGCCGGGCGCGTCTCCCCCGACGCCGAGCCCGCCGTCCTGGCCGAGATACACGGCCTGACCGGCCAGGACTTCCCCAGCCGGCGGCTCCAGAGCGCCTATCTGCGCTGGACCTACGAGCGTGCCCTGGCGGCCCTGCCGCCCTCCGTCACCGTGCACGAGCACCGCACCACCGCCCTCGCCGTCACCGGACCGCGCGGCGGCCCCCAGCGCGTACGGCTCAAGGGCCGCACCGAACCGCTCCTGGCCGACCTCGTCGTCCTGACCGTGGGCCACCTGGACGCCCGACAGGACCCGGAACAGGCCGGGTTGAGCGACTTCGCGGCGCGGCACGGGCTGATCCACCTGCCGCCCGACTTCACCGCCGACACCGACCTCACCGCCCTGCCCGCCGGCGGACCGGTCATCGTCCGGGGCTTCGGCCTCGCCTTCATCGACCTGATGGTCCTGCTCACCGAGGGGCGCGGCGGCCGCCACGTCAACGGCGTCTACGTGCCCTCGGGGCGCGAGCCCGTGCTGTACGTGGGGTCGCGGCGCGGGGTCCCGTACCACTCGAAGATCGGCTACACCTGGGGCGGTGAACGCCCGCCCCTGCCCCGCTACTTGACGCAGCAGTGGGCCGACGGGCTGCTCAGCCGACCCGGGCCGCTCGACTTCCGGCGCGATGTGTGGCCGCTGGTCGCCAAGGAGCTCGGCCACGCCCACTACCACCGGCTGTTCACCGCCCATCCCGAGCGCACCGCCCTGGACCCCGAGGTCTTCGACGCGAAGTACGCCGCCGCCGACCCCCACAGCCCCGAACTGGCCGACCTCGTCGCCGGCGCCGTACCCGACCCCGCCGACCGGCTCGACCTGGACGCGCTCGACCGGCCGCTGGACGGCGTGACCTACGAGAGCGCCGAGGCGCTCCAGGAGGGGCTGCGCGACTACATCACCGCCGACCTGACCCGCCGTCACGACCCGGACCACAGCACGGATCTCGCGGTCTTCCTCGGACTGCTCTCCGCCTACGCCCAGCTCATCCGGCTCGGCGACATCGGCAGTTGGTGGCACGGCTTCTTCAGCTACCTGGCGTCCGGCCCGCCAGGACCCCGCCTGGAACAGCTCCTCGCCCTCTCCCGGGCCGGCGTCGTCCGCTTCCTGGGCGCCTCCATCACCGTGGAGGCCGACGAGGAGCGCGGCGTCTTCCGGGCGAGCGGCGCCACCGTCCCCGGCGAGCACATCAAGGCCCGCGCCCTGGTCGAGGCCCGCCTCCCGGACCCCTCGCTCCGGCACACCGCCAGCCCGCTGCTGCGCACGCTGTACGAGGGCGGGGCCGCCGTCACCGACACGGGGCTGCTCTCCGTGGACCCGGGCGACAGCCGCGTCCTGGACCGCGAGGGGAGCCCGCACCCCCGCCGCTTCGCGCTCGGCCCGTTCACCACGGCCCGCAACAGCGGCGCCTTCACCCGCCCCCGTACCGGCGGACCCGCCTTCCGCCAGAACGACGCCGCCGCCCGCGCGGCCCTCGGCTTCCTGCGCGGCCTCTCCTGTGAGGGGCGCCCGAAGGACCGGGGCTCCGCCCACCGGATCGCCTCCTGAGACACGCCGTACCCGCGCTCCCTCCCGTACCACCGCCACCACCGCTCCCAAGGAACCCCGCCATGTCGCTGACCAGCGATCCACCCATCGATCCAGCCGCCGGGACATCCGGCGGCGACGGCCCGCCCGCGGAGAAGGCCGCCGCCGGCACCGACTACGGCGAGCTGACCGTCGTCCCGGCCCGCCACCCCTGGCGCTGGGTCGCCGTCGCCGTGACCGCCGTCCTGCTCGCCCAGTTCATCCACGGGCTGGTCACCAACCCCGGCTGGGAATGGGACGTCTTCGCGCAGTTCTTCGCCGCGCCGGTCATCCTCAAGGCCGTCTGGCTCACCCTCCAGCTGACCTTCTACGGCACGGCCCTCGGCTTCGCGCTCGGCATCGTGCTGGCGTTCATGCGGCTGTCGGCCAGCCCGTTCCTGCGGACGGTCGCGTACGGCTACATCTGGGCGTTCCGCTCGATCCCGCTCATCGTGCAGCTGCTGTTCTGGTTCAACCTCGCCTACCTCTACAAGGAGTTGCAGTTCGGCATCCCGTTCGGGCCGGGCTTCTACACCTTCGACACGATGAACCTGGTCGGCGCGGTGAGCGCGGCGGTCCTGGGCCTTGCCCTGCACCAGGCGGCGTACGCGGCGGAGATCGTACGCGGTGGCGTACTGGCCGTGGGCGGCGGCCAGTTGGAGGCGGCGGCCGCCCTGGGCATCCCGAAGCTCCGGCAGCTGCGGCGGATCGTGCTCCCGCAGGCGATGCGCTCCATCCTGCCCAACGCGGCCAACGAGATCATCTCGCTGTTCAAGGGCACCTCGATCGTCTCCGTCATGGCGATCGGCGAACTCTTCTACCAGGTCCAGGTCGTCTACGGCCGCAGCGGCCGGGTCGTCCCGCTGCTGATGGTCGCCACCGCCTGGTACATCCTCCTGACCAGCGCCCTCTCGGTCATCCAGTTCTACGTCGAACGCCACTACTCCAAGGGGGCCGCGCGATGAGCGCACCCAGCGAAGCCATGGTCGAGATCCGCTCCGTACACAAGAACTTCGGCTCCCTGGAGGTCCTGCGCGGCGTCGACCTGTCGGTGCGGCCCGGCGAGGTGACCGTCATCCTCGGCCCCTCCGGCTCCGGCAAGTCCACCCTGCTGCGCACCATCAACCACCTGGAGAAGGTCGACCAGGGCTGGATCAGCGTCGACGGCACCCTGGTCGGCTACCGCAGGGACGGCAACAAGCTCTACGAACTGCGCGAGCGCGAGGTGCTGCGCCAGCGCACCAAGATCGGCTTCGTCTTCCAGAACTTCAACCTCTTCCCGCACCTCACCGTGGTGGAGAACATCATCGAGGCGCCCGTCTCCGCGCTGCGCCGCCCCCGCAAGGACGCCGTCGCGGCAGCGGAGAAGCTGCTCGCCCGGGTCGGGCTCGCCGACAAGGCGTCGGCCTATCCCGCCCAGCTCTCCGGCGGCCAGCAGCAGCGCGTCGCCATCGCCCGCGCCCTGGCGCTGGAGCCCAAGCTCCTGCTCTTCGACGAGCCGACGTCCGCACTGGACCCCGAGCTCGTCGGCGAGGTCCTCGACGTCATCAAGGACCTGGCGCACGGCGGCACCACGATGATCGTCGTCACCCATGAGATCGGCTTCGCCCGTGAGGTCGCCGACACCGTCGTCTTCATGGACGAGGGCCGGATCGTCGAGCAGGGCCCGCCCACCGACGTACTGGACCACCCGACCCAGGAACGCACCCGCGCGTTCCTCTCCAAGGTTCTCTGAACCGCCCGCACGACCCCTTTCCCGTCCCCTTCGTCCGCGTCATCCGCATCACTCGCAAGGAGTACGTACGTGTCCGTCCGCCGCAGCATCACCCTCGCCATCGCCACGCTCACCGCCACCGGACTGCTCACCGCCTGCGGCGACCCCGACACCTCCACCGACGTGGCGGTGTCCAAGGACAAGAAGAACACCGGGATCAACACCGGTCCCGACCAGGACCGCATCAGAGGCAAGAAGGTGGACGCCATCGCCGCCCTCGTGCCCGAGGCGATCCGCGAGCGCGGCACGCTGAAGGTCGGGGCCAGCGCCGACGCCGTGCCGCCGCTGGGCTTCTACGCCACCGACGACAAGACCCGGATCGGCTCCGAGATCGACATCGCCACCCTCGTCGCCGACACCCTCGGCCTGAAGCCGGAGTTCGAGCAGGTCTCCTGGGAGAACCTCTTCGTCGGCCTGGACAGCTCCAAGTTCGACGCGGTCCTCTCCAACGTCACCGTGACCGAGGAGCGCAAGGAGAAGTACGACTTCGCCACCTACCGGCTCGACAACATCGCCTTCGAGGCCAAGAAGGGCTCCGGCTGGAAGGTGAACGGCCCCGCCGACGTCGCCGGCAAGACGATCTCGGTCTCCTCCGGCACCAACCAGGAGAAGATCCTCGTCGAGTGGAGCGAGGAGAACGTCAAGGCCGGGCGCAAGCCCGTGGAGATCAAGTACTTCCAGAAGGAGAACGACTACTACCTGCCCCTCCAGTCGGGCCGCATCGACGCCCACCTCGGCCCGAGCCCGTCCGCCGCCTACCACGTCGCGATGGCCGGCCAGAGCGAGATCGCCGGACAGATCTCCGGTGCCGGCGGCGGCCTCCAGGGCAAGATCGCCGCGACCACCAAGAAGGACAGCGGCCTGGTCAAGGCGTACGCCGCCGCGATCGACCACATCATCGAGGACGGCTCGTACGGCAAGGTCCTGGGGCGCTGGGGGCTGACCGGAGAGGCCGTGGAGAAGTCCGAGATCAACCCGCCCGGCCTGCCCAAGACCAAGAGCTGACCCGGCAGGGCCTCGCGGGACCGGCGAAACCCGCCGGTCCCGCGAGGCCCGGCAGGTCACCTGCCACGGGGCCCAGGGGCGTTCGCCCCCTCGCACCGCCGATGACCGTGACCCTTCCGCGAGGCCCCCGCCCGACCGTCGACCCGAGAGGTCCCGCAATGTCCGCCCGTACACCCCTCCATCTGGCCGCCGAGATCGGCGGCCCGCCGCACTACGACGCCGGCCACTACCTCCGCCTCGCCCGGCTCGCCGAAGGCGGCGCCCTCGACTACGTCACGCTCGGCGACTCCTTCGCCCGCCCCGGGCTCGACGCGCTCGCCGTCCTCGCCCGCATCGCGCCCGCCACCGACCGCATCGGCCTCGTCCCGACCGTCACCACCACCCACACCGAGCCCTTCCACGTCTCCTCGGCCGTCGCCTCCCTGGACTGGGTCAGCAACGGCCGGGCCGGCTGGCACGCCGAGGTGTCCACCACCGAGGCGGAGGCCCGGCTCTTCGGCAGACGCCCCGCCGCCCCGCCCGCCGCCCTGTGGCAGGAGGCCGCAGAGGTGGCCGACGTCTCCGCGCGGCTCTGGGACAGCTGGGAGGACGACGCGGAGATCCGGGACACCGCGACCGGACGCTTCATCGACCGGGACAAGCTGCACTACGTCGACTTCGAGGGCTCCACCTTCACGGTGAAGGGTCCCGCCATCGTGCCGCGCCCGCCCCAGGGGAGGCCCGTCACCGTCATCGACGCCGTCGGCGCCCCGTCCAAGGAGGCGGCGGCCCGGCACGCGGACGTCGTGCACATCCGGGCCACCACCCCCGAGCAGGCGGTCGCGCTCCGGGACGAGCTGCGCGACAGGGCGGCCGCCCACGGGCGCGACCCCGAGGCGCTGCGGGTCCTGGTCGCGCTCACCGTCGACCTCGGGGACGTCGAGAGCGCACCGGAACCCGGCCTGGAGAGCGGGCCCCGGCTCGCCGGGCGCGGCACCTACTTCCGCGGCGGCCCGGTCGACCTGGCCGACCTCATCGCCCAGTGGCACCGCTCCGGTGCGGCCGACGGCTTCCACCTCACGCCCATCACCCCCGAGCGCGACCTGGAAAGGATCGTCAACGGCACCGTGGCCCTCCTCCAGCACCGCAGTCTCTTCCGCACCTTCTATCCCGGCGGAACCCTGCGCGAACACCTGGGGCTCCTCCGCCCCGCCAGCCGCTACGCGTCCGCCAGGGCCGCGTCGGTCTCGTCAGCCGCGTCGAAGGAGGCCTGACCGTGCCCCGCACCATGCATCTGGCCGCGCACTTCCCGGGCGTCAACGCCACCACCGTGTGGGCCGATCCCCGCTCCCGCAGCCAGATCGACTTCTCGTCCTTCGTGCATCTGGCCAGGACGGCGGAGCGCGGGAAGTTCGACTTCTTCTTCCTCGCCGAGGGGCTGCGGCTGCGCGAGCACAACGGCCGCATCCACGACCTGGACGTGGTCGGCCGGCCCGAGTCGCTGACCGTGCTGAACGCGCTGGCCGCCGTCACCGAACGGCTCGGCCTCGCCGCCACCGTGAACGCCACCTTCAACGAGCCCTACGAACTGGCCCGCCGGCTCGCCACCCTCGACCACCTCAGCCAGGGGCGCGCCGCCTGGAACGTGGTGACCTCCTCCGACGCCTTCACCGGGGAGAACTTCCGCCGGGGCGGCTATCTGGACCGCGCCGACCGCTACACCCGGGCCGCCGAGTTCGTCGCCACCGCCCGTGAGCTGTGGGACTCCTGGACGCCGGGCGGCGAGTCGCGGCCCTTCGCGCACGAGGGGGAGCAGTTCACGATCTCCGGCGAGTTCACCGTCCCGCGCTCGCCGCAGGGGCACCCGGTGGTGATCCAGGCCGGGGACTCCGACGAGGGCCGGGAGTTCGCCGCCTCCGCCGCCGACATCATCTTCACCCGGCACGGCACCCTGGAGGCGGGCCGCACCTTCTACGCCGACGTCAAGGCGCGGCTCGCGGCGTACGGGCGCGGGCCCGATGACCTCAAGATCATGCCCGGGGTCACCGTGGTGGTCGGCGACACCGACGCCGAGGCGCAGGAGCAGGCGTACGAGATCCGCCGGCAGCAGGTCTCCCCGCAGAACGCGATCCTCGCCGCCGAACAGGTCTGGGGCACCGACCTCTCCGCGTACGACCCCGACGGCCCGCTCCCGGAGACCGACCCGGTGCCGGACTCCGAGATCGTCCAGGGCCGGGTCCGGCACGGGGACCCCTTCGCGGTCGCCGCCCGCTGGCGCGCGATCTCCGAGGCCAAGGGGCTCTCCCTCCGGCAGACGGTCATCGAGACGACCACCCGGCAGTCGTTCATCGGCTCGCCGCGGACCGTCGCGGCGGAGCTGACGGCCTTCGTCGACGAGCGGGCGGCCGACGGCTTCATCCTCGTACCGCATCTCACCCCCGGCGGCCTGGACGACTTCGTCGACCGGGTCGTCCCGCTCCTCCAGGAAAGTGGAGCATTCCGCTCCGAATACTCCGGCTCCACGCTGCGGTCGCACCTCGGTCTGGCGGAGCCGGTGTGGAAAGGTTGATCGCATGAGCACGGACGCACAGCAGCACCAGCGGGCCGGGGAGCCGGACGGGCCCGCACAGGACTGGCGGCGGTGGCACGAGGAGCGCGTCATCGCGGTCGCGGCCCCCTACGGCCCCCTCTCCCTGACCGGAACCCACTGGCTCTCCGACTACCCGGAAGGGCGACTTCCGGCCGTCCCGGGGCGGTGGCGCGAGGACGGCGACGAGGTGGTGCTGACCGCCACCGCCGAGGATGGCATCGTTGTCGACGGCAAGCCGCTGACCGGCGAGGTCCGGCTCGGCGCGGACCGCGGGCCCGTCGACGACTCCCGGGTGGAGCGGGGCGAGCGGCGGCTGGTGGTGCTGCGCCGCGAAGGGCTCTGGGCGGTACGGGACTTCGACCCGGCCTCGCCCTCGCGGCACGCCTTCTCGACCATCGACGCGACCCCGTACGACCCGGGCTGGGTGCTGGCGGGGACCTTCCGCCTGTACGCCGAGGAGCGGTCCGTACGGGTCCCCAACGCGGACGGGGCCGAGCGGGGTCTCGGGCTCGGCGGGGAGATCGCCTTCACGGTGGACGGCGACGAGCGCACGCTCCAGGTCGCGGTCGAGCCGGACGGTTCGCTGTGGGCCGTCTTCGCCGACGCCACCAGCGGCAACGGCAGCTACCGCTTCCGCTTCCTGCGCCCCGGCCCGCCCGCCGCCGACGGCGGTGTGACCGTCGACTTCAACCGCGCGCTGCTGCCGCCGTGCGCCTTCGCCGATCACTTCGTCTGCCCCTTCCCGCCGCCGGGCAACACCCTCACCGTGCCGGTGCCGGCGGGGGAGCGGAACCGCCTGGACGCCTGAACCGCCCGCACTCCCGCCTCCCGGCCACCCTCCCGGCCCCCGGGGGGCCCCCCCGGGCC
>NZ_JBEYKR010000082.1:0-31499 GCF_040703535.1 Streptomyces sp. NPDC007346 | reverse complement strand
GCCGCACGGAGGAAGTTCCGTGCGGCGGGCCGCCGTTGTGTGCGGGGGGCGTGAACCGCCCGTGCTACCGGGTCACTTGCCCAGGTACGCGTTGTAGATCTTCACCGAGGACTTGTTGCCCTTCTTGTCGGTGATGTTGGCGGAGAAGGAGATGCCCTTGTTCTTCGCGGGGTTCTTCACCGTGATCCTGCCCTTCTTCACGGTGACCTTCTTCCAGGTCTTGCCGCCGTTGTAACTGACGTACGTCGCCAGCGACTTGAGGTTCTTCCCGGCGGCCGCGCCCTGCACCTTCACCGGCACGGAGATCGTCTTGCCCGCCTTCGCCCGCCCGTCGGCGGAGAGCGCGGGCGTGAAGCGGACGGTGGAGGCCGGGAGCTTCGCGTCGGCCTTCTTGGAGCGGAACGAGAAGCTGACGTCCACCCGGGTGGAGAGGGCGCCGATCTTCGGGCTGTGCTTCACCGACGAGGTGAGGCGGTAGTCGGCGCTGCCCGCCGGGACCGTGAAGGTGTCCCAGCCCTGGAGCGGGTCCTTGTTCTGGGCGAACTTCTTCCCGTTGCGGTACAGCACCGTCGTGACCGAGGAGAACTCCGGCCCGCCGTCGTTGCCCCTGCCGTCCGCCAGCAGAGGGAGGAAGCCACCGATCTCGTTGCCCTCGCGGTAGACGCCGTCGTACCCGGTCAGCCGGGGGCCGAAGACCCCGGTGTTCACGGCCTTGGTGTAGGTCCTGCCGGCCTTGTAGGCGACGGTGTTCCCGAGGGAGTAGCCCGCCTCGTAGCGCGGGAAGCCCTCGGCGTCCTTGCCCCCGGCCTGGGCGAACTCCAGGGACCAGCGGGCCTTGTCGGTGGTGGCGACCCGGATCGTACGGGTGCCGGGCAGCGCCTGCTCGGCGTAGGCGCCGAACAGGAGGTAACCGCCCGGGAGTTCCGCCACCGGGGAGAGGAGGCCGGTCTTCTTCTTGACCGCGCCGACGCCCATGGTCAGCTTCACCGTGGCGAACTGGTTGGCCTTGTACTTACGGCTGTAGCCCGTGGCGAACTGCTGGACCCGGCCGCCGGCCGCGACGTTGTACTCGCCCGACGCCCCCTTGTTCCAGCTGCCGGTCCAGTGCTGGCTGAGCGAACCGTCGGTGATCTTCGGGCCGACGTGGGCGGTGCGCAGGACCCCCTTGCCGCCGACCGTCCAGGCGTACGTGTTCTCGGTCCACCTGGTCGAGACCGAGAACTGGCTCTGCAGGCCGCGGAGCGTGGCCCCCTTCACCGGCAGGGTGAGGGCGGCCGGCTTGGTCCTGCGGGCGTCCAGCGTGATCGTCGTGTTCTTCGTGACGTTCAGCTTCGGCTGGACGAGCCAGTCGACGTCCTGGATCCTCCTGGGGTCCGTGACGATGGTGCCGTCCAGCACGAAGAGGCCCTTGGGCACCCGGATCTTCGCCACGCCGCCCTTGAAGGCCGAGGTGAACGAGGCGCCGTCCGCCGTGCCGCCGAGGTCGTCCAGCGAGACGTCAGCGTCGGCCGGGGCCTTGCCCGTGCGGCCGATGGCCTTCAGGGTGACGTCGTACGACTCCCGCTCGCGGTCGACCGCGGCCGCGGTGCGGACGCTCTGGCCGTCGCCGGTGGCCACGACGTACGCGGAGTACGCGCCGGTCACCGTGGAGCCGAGCCGGGTGTCGACCGTCAGCGGCACCTCGGCGGTGCCACCCGCGGCCACGGTGACCTGCTGCGCGCCGAGGGTGAAGAAGCCGGCCGGGGCGGGCCTGCCCTTCGGGTCGGTGCCCGTCACCTTCAGATCGAGGGTGACGTCCGTGGTGCCGAGGTTGCGGTAGGTGAGCTGCTTGGTGACCGGGGTGTCGTCGGTGTGCGGCCACTGCTGCACGCCGAAGCTGACCGAGACCTGGTCGGTCACGACCGACTGGGTGAGCGCCCGGTCCACCGCGATACGGCCCGCACCCTGCTGGAACGGGTTGTACGCGCCCGGCACGGCCGAGGCCGCCAGCACGCTCTTCAGCTCCGCGTACGTCCACTCGGGGTGCTGCTGCTTGAGCAGGGCCGCGGCGCCCGCGACATGCGGGGTGGCCATCGACGTACCGGAGATGGTGGTGTAGCCCGCGGGCTTCTCACCGACCTCCCGGGCGATCTCCGAGCCGGGGGCGGAGGCCGCCGTGATGTCCACGCCGGGGGCGGTGACATCGGGCTTGACGGCGCCGTCGCCCACGCGCGGGCCGCGGCTGGAGAAGTCCGCCAGCCTGTTCCTGACGTCGACCGCCCCGACGGTCAGCGCGGCGTCCGCGCTGCCCGGGGAGCCGATCGTGCCCGCCCAGTCGCCCTCGTTGCCCGCCGCGACGGCGAACAGGACGCCCTTCGTGGCCGAGAGCCTGTTGATCCCGGCCTCCAGCGGGTCCACCTCGGGGGTGTCCATGCCGCCGAGGCTCAGGTTGACGATGTCGGCGCCCTGGGCGACCGCCCACTCCATGCCGGCCAGGATGCCGGAGTCGTCGCCGAACCCGTCGTCGCTGAGCACCTTGCCCGCCAGCAGCTTCGCGTCCGGGGCCACGCCCTTGAACTTGCCGCCCGACTTGGCGCCCGAACCCGCGGCGATCGAGGCGACGTGGGTGCCGTGGCCGATGCGGTCCTTCAGGTCGCGCGAGGTGGTGAAGTTCTTCGCCGCGGCGATCTTGCCCTTGAGGTCCGGGTGGGTCCCGTCCACCCCGGTGTCCAGGACCGCGATCTTGACGCCCTTGCCGGTGTACCCGGCCTCCCACGCGGCCTGCGCCCCGATCTGGGCGACGCTGCGGTCCAGGGCCGCCCTGCGCCTCCCGTCCAGCCAGACCCGGTCGATGCCCGCCGCCGTGGTGCGCTGCGGGCTGCCGGCCTGCTCGCTGGTGAGCGCCTCCCACAGGTCCGGGGCGTCCTCCTTCGGCGTGGCCACCGACTGGGCGTTCAGCGACGTCAGGCTCCGGCCGATCCGGGTCGACCCCGCGTCCCGGACCTCCGCCCTGGCACGGGCGCCCTGGTCGCCCCGGTAGCTCACGATGAGCCGCAGGTCCCGCTGCTGGGCCCGGCGGTTCTCCGGGCGGCTCAGCTCGGTGATGTCGAACAGCCGCCGGTCGAGCCTGCCCGAGGCGATGAGCCGCTGGGCGTCGGCGGGTATGACGAGCGTGCGCCCGTCCCGTATCTGCTTGCGCACCGGTATGCCGGCACGTCCCTTCGCGGGCTCGAAGCCCACGACCCGGCCCTCGCTGTCCACCGAGACCCGGTCACCGGTGATCAGCGTCAGCTGGTGCGAGGCCTTGCCCGAGGGGCCGAAGGCCGCCGGGGCCCCGGCAGCGGGCCGGACCGGCTGGGCGGCCGCGGGCGTGGTCATGCCCGCGGTGAGCGCGACGGCGGCGGCCGCGGCGACAGCCGGGACCCCCGCCTTCTTCACGTGTCTGCGCAACTCTCCCCCTGGAGAATGAGGCGGTTCCTCTGAACCGTTCACTTCCTCTAGAGGGGGAAAGACGTGAAGAGGTTGGCAAGGAATGCGCACAAGTTGCGAGTTGACCGATTTCGGTCGTGCGCCTGCCCCGGGCGGCGATGAGTTTCGGTCACCGGACCGGTCCTCCCGTTGTGGCAGCCATGAAACCGATCGTCCTCGTCGTCGCCGGACACGTCACCCGTGACGCCGTACCGGCCCTCTGCACGGAACTGGAGAACCTGCTGAACGACCCCCGGGGCGCCGCCCCGGGCCCGGCCGCCCCGGACCCGGCCGCCCCGGACCCGGCCACCACGGTGGAGTGCGACGTGGGCGGCGTGGACCGGGCCGACCTGGCGCTGGTCGAGGCGGTGGCCCGGCTGGCCCTCGTCGCCCGCCGGGCCGGGCGGCAGCTGCGGCTGCGCCGGGTGGGGCCCGAACTCCAGGCGCTGTTGGACCTGGTGGGGCTGGCGGACGTGGTGGGCCTGGAGGAGCCCGAGGACCGGGTGCCGGGGCCGTACTGACCGGACCCGGACGGGTCAGCCCCCGGCGCTCGCCGCCGGGAGCCGGTCCGGCAGGCCGAACAGCGGGAACCAGCGCTCCACGTCCAGGAAGCAGTGCATCCCCGAGACCGCCCCGTCCTGGACATCGATGACCTGGACCGCCCACGGCACGAAGCCGGGCCCCTCCGGGTCGGGCTTGTAGTGCGCGAAGCCCGGGGAGCCGTTGACCGCGACGGGCACCAGGCGGGAGCCCGCGCAGGCCGCGCCGATGGTGGTCATGAAGCCGGTGATGTCGGCGGTGCCCCGCAGCCACAGGTCGAACGGCGGCATCGTCATCACCGCGTCCTCGTGGAGCAGCGCGGTCAGGGCGGCCATGTCGTACCCCTCGAACGCCTTCACATAGCGCTCCAGGAGCTTCTGCTGCTCCTCGTCGAGGGGGTCGGCCGCGTCCGGGACCCGGCCCGAGGTCTCGGTGAGGGTGGCGCGGGCCCGCTGGAGGGCGCTGTTGACCGAGGCGACGGAGGTCTCCAGCAGCTCGGCGACCTCGGCGGCCTTCCAGGCGAGCACCTCGCGCAGGATCAGTACGGCCCGCTGCTTGGGCGGCAGGTGCTGGAGGGCGGCGACGAACGCCAGGCGCACCGACTCCCGCGCCACGGCGGCCTCCGCCGGGTCCTGGAGGGTGGGCAGGACGCGGCCGTCCGGCATCGGCTCCAGCCAGACGTTCTCCGGCCGGGGGCTGAGGGCGGCCTCGGCGAGCGGGGTCGGGCCCGTCAGGTCGACCGGCCGGGCCCGCTTGTTGCCCGCCTTCAGCATGTCCAGGCAGACGTTGGTGGCGATCCGGTAGAGCCAGGAGCGCAGCGAGGAGCGGCCCTCGAACTTGTCGAAGTTGCGCCAGGCCCTCACCAGGGTGTCCTGGACCGCGTCCTCCGCCTCGAACGCGGAGCCGAGCATCCGGTAGCAGTACCCGGTCAGCTCGGTCCGGTGGCCTTCGAGGCGGGCGTCGATCCCGGCGTCACCGGAGGCCCCGGCGCCCTCGGCCCCCGCCCCGCCGGCCGTCCTCGTGGTCAGATCGCTCATCGCTCCACCCCTGTCGCGCAAGCCGCACCGCGGCCTTCGTCACCCGGTCCATCGGAAGCTACCGCAGGGCACTGACAGGAGGGGTGGAAAGAGGGCGACAGGCCGACAGGCCGACAGGCTGGCAGGCTGGCAGGCCGGTGGGCCGGTGGGGCCGACGTGCTGACGTTCCGGCGTTCCGACGTGCCAGCGTTCCGAGGTGCCGGCGTTCCGGCGGTTCACGGTCAGTGGGTCGCCGGCACCAGCGCTCGCCGCTCGGCCCGCGCCACCCGGGTCCCGTACAGCGTGATGGAGACGACGCCGAGGACCGAGAGCAGGCCCAGCGCCACCGTCGCGGCCCAGCCGCCCGCGTGGAAGGCGACCGCGCCCAGCGTGCCGCCCGCGCTGGAGCCCAGGTAGTACGCCGACTGGTAGAGCGCCGACGCCTGCGCCCGGCCCTCCGTCGCGGTCCGGCTCACCGAGGAGGAGGCGACCGCGTGCCCGGCGAAGAAGCCGGCCGTGATCAGCACCAGGCCCAGCAGGACGGCGGCCAGCCGGTCGGCGAGCGAGAGCAGCAGCCCGGCCGTCGTGGTGGAGACCGCCAGGTAGAGCGCGCCCCGGCGGCCCAGGCGGGCCACCAGACGCCCGGCCGCGGCGGAGGAGACCGTACCGACCAGGTAGATCAGGAAGATCGAGCCGACGATGCCCTGCGGCAGCGAGAACGGCTCCTCGACCAGCCGGTAGCCGATCACCGTGTAGACCGCGCCGAACACCGTCATGAACAGTGCGCCGATCGCGTACAGCCGCACCAGCAGCGGGTTGCCGAGGTGGGTGGCGACGGTCCTCGCCAGCGCCTTCGGGTTCAGCGAACCGGGGGTGAAGTTACGGGCCCTGGGGATCAGGAAGTGGAAGGCGACGGCGCACGCCACCGCCAGCAGCCCGACCGCCGCGAGCGCCGCCCGCCAGCCCCACAGCTGGGCGACCCAGCCGGTGAGGATGCGGCCGCTCATGCCGCCGATGCTGTTGCCCGCGACGAACAGCCCGATCGCCGCGATCAGCGCCTTGGGCCGGACCTCCTCCGCGAGATACGCCATCGCGGAGGCCGGCAGCCCGGCCAGCGCCGCGCCCTGGATCGCGCGCAGCGCGATCAGCCAGCCGATCGAGGGGGCGAACGGCACCACCATCCCGACCAGGACCGCGACCGTCAGCGAGGCCGTCATCATCTGCCGCCGCCCGAACCGCTCCGAGAGCGCGCTCAGCGGCAGCACGCACAGCGCCAGCGCGCCGGTCGCCGCGGAGACCGTCCAGCTCGCCTGTCCCGCGCTCACGCCGTACGCGGCGGAGACGGCGGGCAGCAGGGCCTGGGTCGAGTAGAGGAGGGCGAAGGCCGCGACACCGGCGGCGAAGAGCGCGAAGCTCATCCGGCGGTAGCCGGGGCGGCCGGGCTCCAGGCGCTCGGCGGAGGCGGGCGCGGCGGCGCGGGAGGTGATGACGGGGGACGGCGGGGCAGAGGCATCCACGACGGCGGTGGATGCCCCGGTATCGGCAGGAGGCATACGTCGAACGTAGAGCGGCACGTTTCATGCGTCCAATGCACGAAACCGCCATAATCGATCCCATGGCGCATCAACGCAGCTCACAGCCTCGGCTGTCACCGAGCAGTTACGAAGAAGACATCCGGGCCGTCCTCGCGCCACGCCTCGCGTACTTCGAGGCGGTCGCCCGGCACGAGCATGTGACCCGCGCCGCACAGGAGCTCGGCGTCCCGCAGTCCACGCTCTCGCGGGCCATGGTCCGGCTCGAAGCGGACCTGGGCGTCGCCCTGTTCGCCCGCAAGGGCCGTACCGTCTCGCTCACCCCGGCGGGCCGCACCTTCCTCGCCTCGGCCGAACGGGCCCTGGCCGAGGTGGAGAAGGCCGCCGACTCGGTGAGGGCGGACGCCGACCCGACCACGGGCCGGGTCTCCTTCGGCTTTTTGCACACCATGGGCTCGGAGACCGTACCCGCCCTGATCCGCGCCTTCCGGGCCGACCACCCCAAGGTCCGCTTCCAGCTCGTCCAGAACTACGGCGAGGCGATGATCGAACGGCTGCGCGCGGGCGGCCTGGACCTCTGCCTCACCTCACCCGTGCCCGACGCCCCCGACCTGGTCACCCGCCGCCTCGACGAACAGCGGCTGCGCCTGGTGGTCCCCGACGACCACCGCCTGGCCTCCCGCCGCCGCATCCGCCTCGCGGAGGCCGCCGACGAGACGTTCGTGACCCTGGAGCCGGGCTACGGGCTGCGCCGGATCACCGACGACCTCTGCACGGAGGCGGGTTTCACCCCGCGCGTCGCCTTCGAGGGCGAGGAGGCCGAGACCCTGCGCGGGCTGGTCGCCGCCGGGCTCGGGGTGGCCCTGCTGCCGCCGCCCGCGGTCGCCCGGCCCGGCGTCGTCGAACTGACGGTCACCGCACCGCGCGCGGTCCGCGAGATCGGGGTCGCCTGGCTGGACGGGCACCCCGACACCCCGCCGGTCGCCGCCTTCAAGCGGTTCCTGCTCTCGCGGCGCGGGAACCTGCTGCCGGACTGAACCCCGCCCCGCCCCGGACGCCTTCAGGGCCACGGGCGGCCGATCAGTGCCGCAGCGACCGCCCGAACCCCGCCGCCAGCGGCATCCGCAGCCCCAGCGGCGGCGGCGCGGCCAGGGCGTCCTTGACCGGCCGGGCGTAGGACCGGGCGAAGAGCGAGCCGCGCATGAAGTCGGCGGCCAGCGCCACCACTTCGGCGCGGTGCTGGCGCAGGGCGTGCCCGTCCGAGTGGACCTCGAAGCGGCAGGTGTCCCGGTTGGTCTTCTTCGCCCGCTCGGCCAGCCGGTACGACAGCTCCGGGTCGGTGCGCTCGTCGTTGGTGCCGTGCACGATCAGCACCCTGCGCCCCACGAGCTGCTTCACCGGCTCCGGTTCGGCGGCGGACCGCTCCGGCAGCCACGGGGCCATCGCCAGCACCGAGGTGACCGCCCCGTGCCCGGCGGCCCGCAGCGCCGCCCGCCCGCCCATCCCGTGGCCGACCAGGCACACGGGCACGTCCCCGTACCGCCGCTGGATCTCGTCGGCCGCCCAGGCCGCGTCCTCGGCCGGATGCGCCTCGGTGTCGTTCCAGCCCCGGCAGCGGTAGCGCAGGACGTGCACCGCCAGTCCGTCGCCCTCACCGGCGCGCGCCAGCGCACGGGCGAACGGCAGCTGGACCGCGTACGACAGGGGGGAGGGGCGACGCCGTGAGTCGGCCTCGCCGTTGGGGAGCAGCAGAACCACGCCGCTGACCTCGTATGGTGCTCCGGCCGTCGAGACGGCCCGTCCCAGCCTCGCAGCAGGCAGGGGGAGTGCGCGCTGTGCCATGACAGAACAGTCTCAGAAGAGCAGGTGTACTCCACCCGACTTTCCGGTCACTGTTACGCATCGACGGAAGTCGTCGACGAGCGTTCTACGCGCGTAGGCGCTAGAGTGCCAAGATGACGAGCCAGACCGCGAATGTCCCTGATCCCGACCAGATCCGGCGCGCCCCCAAGGTGCTGCTCCACGACCACCTCGACGGCGGCCTGCGGCCGGGCACGATCGTCGAGCTGGCTCGCGCGCAGGGTTACGACTCCCTCCCCGAGACCGAGGCCGACAAGCTCGGCACCTGGTTCCGCGAGGCCGCCGACTCCGGTTCGCTGGAGCGCTATCTGGAGACCTTCGCCCACACCTGCGCCGTCATGCAGACCCGTGACGCACTCTTCCGGGTGGCGGCGGAGTGCGCCGAGGACCTCGCCGAGGACGGCGTCGTCTACGCCGAGATCCGTTACGCCCCCGAGCAGCACCTGGAGGGCGGCCTGACCCTCGAAGAGGTCGTCGAGGCCGTCAACGCGGGCTTCCGCGAGGGCGAGCGGACCGCCCGCGCCAACGGCCACCGCATCCGGGTCGGCGCCCTGCTCACCGCGATGCGGCACGCCGCCCGCGCGCTGGAGATCGCCGAACTCGCCAACACCTACCGCGACCAGGGCGTCGTCGGCTTCGACATCGCGGGCGCCGAGGCCGGCTTCCCGCCCACCCGCCACCTCGACGCGTTCGAGTACCTCAAGCGGGAGAACAACCACTTCACCATCCACGCGGGCGAGGCCTTCGGCCTGCCCTCGATCTGGCAGGCCCTTCAGTGGTGCGGCGCCGACCGGCTCGGCCACGGGGTGCGGATCATCGACGACATCGAGGTCGCCGAGGACGGCTCGGTCACCCTGGGCCGCCTCGCCTCCTACGTACGCGACAAGCGCATCCCGCTGGAGATGTGCCCGACGTCCAACCTGCAGACCGGCGCCGCCGACTCGTACGCGGAGCACCCCATCGGGCTGCTGCGGAAGCTGCATTTCCGGGTCACCGTGAACACGGACAACCGGCTGATGAGCGGCACGAGCATGAGCCGTGAATTCGAGCTGCTGACCGAGGCGTTCGGATACACGCTCGACGACATGCAGTGGTTCACCGTCAATGCGATGAAATCAGCTTTCATTCCTTTCGATGAACGTCTTGCGATGATCAACGAGGTCGTCAAGCCCGGTTACGCCGAGCTGAAGTCCGAGTGGCTCTTCCGTCAGACCGCCGTGACCAGCGGTTCCAACGCTGCCGCGAGCTGACGTTCGACACGCGGAAAAGGGCCGGGAAAGAAAACCCCGGCCCTTTTCCGCGTGTCGGGATGTTTGCGGACGGGGCGGGAGGATGGCTAACTTGCAGAGCCGCTCACATCCCCTTCCCCAAGGATGAATTCTTCATGAAGAAGACCGCTGCCAAGACTCTCGGTGTCGCCGCTCTCGGTGCCGCTTTCGCCGCTGCCGCCGCGGGCAGCGCCTCAGCCGCACCCTCCCTGCCCCTCGACTCGGCGGCCGGTGCGCTCCCCGTCTCCACCATGGCGCTGGACGCCGTCGCCACGGCGGCCCAGAACGCGCCGGTCCAGGAGACCGTCGGCAAGGTCCTCGGCGGCGACGCGACCGACGCCGTCGCCCCGGTCGCCGGCCTGCTCGGCGGACTGCCCACGCAGGGCCTCACCGCCAACGGCATCCCGCTCGGCGGCTGACCGCACCACCCCGGCGCGCCGCCCGCGGCGCGCACCCGCACATGCCAGTGGGGCGCACACCCGGATCAGGGTGTGCGCCCCACTGTGCGTACGCCGGCCCGGCCCCCGTGGCCGACCGCGTCACCAGGCCGTCGAGGACGAGGCCGCCTTCTCCGAGGGCAGCAGCGCCCACAGGGCCAGGTAGATCAGGAACTGCGGGCCGGGCAGCAGGCAGGAGACGACGAAGATGACGCGCATCGTGCCGGCCGAGGTGCCGAAGCGCCGTGCCAGCCCGGCGCACACACCGCCGATCATGCGTCCTTCGGTGGGGCGGACCAGTGCGGCCATGGTGAGCTCCTTCGCGAACCGTAACGGTGGGAGCGGCTCTGTTCTGCTCCCGATGTATCCATAGTGCGCCCGCGAAGGGGGACAAAGCATCGCTCTACGGGGCGATGCCGACCCTGGTAATCGTCGGGGTAGGTCCCCCAGGGGCCTCATCCCGCAGGCGGGTCTCCTGCCAGTACCGGGGGAGGTCCCGTACGCCCGGCACCCCCCGGCGGCGCAGCCGCGCCCGGCACACCGGGACGACCAGCAGATGGGCCAGGGCCACGCCGGTGGTGTTCAGCAGCACCGAGTCGATGTCGACGACCTGGCCCGGCACCCCGGTCTGACCCAGCTCGATGGCGAGCGAGATCAGCGCTCCGGCCGTCACCGTCCGCAGCATCGACAGCCAGGGCGAGACGAAGATCCGGCCCCCGGCCATCGGCAGCAGCACCCCGAGCGGGGCGAGCAGGAGCAGCGCCCCGCCGATCCGGCGCGCGGCCTCGACCGGCCCCAGCGCGAGGTCGGCCCGGATGGAGGCGAGCGGCTCGAAGTTGGCGGCCGTGATCCAGGGCACGTCCAACGGGCGCAGCGTCAGCCACCCGACTAGCAGCAGATGCGCGAGGAGGAGGGAGACCCCCGCCGCGCGGAAGTGGATGACGGTCTGACCGCCCGAACCTTGACGCACGCCCACCAAGACGCCACCACCGGCAGGATCGGTTCCGTGACTTCGCCGGGGCCGTACGCGGGGGCCGCACGCACGGAGCCGTGCGCCGGAGGGCGTACGCCGGGGCGCCCCCTGGACCTGTGTGCCGGAGTCGCTCCTCAGGCCCATACGGAAACGTACCCGCGCCCCCGGTCAGTCCAGTTCGAGGTCAGTCCAGTTCGAGCGCGTCCGGCGTCGTCACGTCCTGCGGCCGGGACTTCGTCTGCGAGGTGCACAGATAGCCGCGCGGCGGGTACTTCCCGGGGCCGCCGAGGACCACCGAGCCCTCCGTCACCAGCGCCTCGTTCTCCGCGTACGTGCACACCAGCTGCGCCAGCGCCTCCGCCGACAGGTCCTCGGGCTGGCTGCTCAGCCGCAGGGTGCCCGCCGGGTCGTCGGCGCGGGAGGGCTCCACCCGCAGCCCCGTCGGGACCGCCGTGGAGAACCCGGCCCGGCGCTCGTTCTCGGGCGGCGCCTGCTGCACCTGGTACAGCAGGGCGCGGGCGGCACCCAGCCGGCCGGAGCCGGACGCGTCGTCGGCCGGTACCGGCCGGTCCACGGACACCAGCTGCGAGGCGCACACCAGGTAGACCGGTGCCGCCACGCTGTCCGGGGACCGGGTCGTGACGTCCGCCGAGGGCAGCCTGCACGGCACCCGGGACGGCGCGGCCCCGGCGTCCACGGGCACGGACGTCGTGCGGATCCCGCACCCCGAGGCCAGCACGGCGGCCGCCAGGACGGCCCCGAACGCGGCGACGGCACTCCGCCGCCGGGAGGGCCCCTTCCTCGGCCGGAACGTGTCCGCCACCGACCGCAACGTGTCCGCCACCGGCCGCAACGTGTCCGCCACCGGCCGGAACGCTCCCGTCATGACGCCCCACCGCCCTCGCCGTTGTCGCCGTCCCGGGGGCCGGTGTCGCCGCCCTGCCCGTTCTCCTCCTCCGCCCCGCCGCCGGTCAGCTTCGAGGCGTCGCGCGGCAGCCGCAGGACGAAGACCGCCCCGCCGTCGGGAGGGTTGGCGGCCGTGATGTCACCGCCGTGGATGTGCGCGTTCTCCATGGCGATGGAGAGGCCGAGACCGCTGCCCTCCGAGCGCGGCCGGGAGGCACTGGCCTTGTAGAAGCGGTCGAAGACGTGCGGCAGCACCTCCTCGGGGATGCCCGGCCCGTGGTCCCGTACCTCGATGACCAGCTCCTCGCCCTCGGTCCGCACCCGCACCCCCACCGGCGAGCCCCCGTGCTTGAGGGCGTTGCCGATCAGGTTGGCCAGGATCACGTCGAGTCGGCGCGGATCGAGCCGGACCATCATGCCGCGCTCCGCGTCCAGGTCCACCGCGTCCAGCCAGGCCCGCACGTCGATGCAGGCGGTGACCTGGTCGGCCACGTCGACGTCGTCCAGGACCAGGCGCGCGGTGCCCGCGTCGAAGCGGGTCACCTCCATCAGGTTCTCCACCAGGTCGTTCAGCCGCCGGGTCTCGCTGACCACGAGGTGCACGGCGGGCGCGATCATCGGGTCGAGGCTGTCCGCCTCGTCCTCCAGTACCTCGGCCACCGCCGTGATCGCGGTGAGCGGGGTGCGCAGCTCGTGCGACATGTCGGCGACGAACCGGCGGCTCGACTCCTCCCGCGCGCTCATGTCCGCGACCTTCTTCTCCAGCGAGCTGGCGGTCCGGTTGAACGTACGGGAGAGGTCGGCGAGTTCGTCCGTACCGGAGACGGTCAGCCGGGTGTCGAGCTTGCCCTCCCCGAGCTTGCGGGCCGCGTCACCGAGCCGCTGCACCGGACGCAGCACCGTCGTCGCGGCCGCCTGGGCCAGCAGCGCCGAGCCGATCAGCGCCAGGGTGGTGGCGATCCCCAGTGACCAGGCCAGCGAGTTGAGGTCCTGGCGCTCCTGGTCGAGTGACTTGAGCATGTACCCGGTCGGGCCGCCGCCGATGATCCGCGTACCGGCCACCAGGTACGGGGTGCCGTCGATGCTCGTACGCTGCCAGAACAGGTGGTACTCGTGCTCGTTGTCCGAGCTGAGCGGCTGCCTGCGGGACACCTGCCTCTGGAGCGAGTCCGGCACGTCGGCCCGGGTGAAGGTGTCCAGGTCGGAGTAGCCGACGATGGGCTTGCCGCGCTCGCGCTCGTCCTCCAGCAGCACGCTGTAGCCGGGGCCGCCGGCGGCTATCTGCCCGGCGGCCCGCTGGAGGTCGTCCTTGGTGGGCCGCACCGGGAGCGTCGCCGCGGTGTCCTGCATCTGCCGCCGGAAGTCGTCGAGCGCGGTGTCCTGCGTACGGGTCAGCACGGCCTCGCGGTTGAGCCAGTACGCGATCCCCGAGGCGGAGACCGCGGCGGTCAGCGCCACCAGCGCGAAGACCACGACGAGCCGCAGCCGCAGACTGGTCCAGCGCAGCCCGGCCCGTATGGACCGCTTGGTTCTCTCCGTCACTGAGGCGAGTCCAGCCGGTAGCCCACGCCCCGCACCGTACGGATCAGGGTCGGCGAGGACGGCACGTCCTCCACCTTCGCGCGCAGCCGCTGCACACAGGCGTCCACCAGCCGTGAGTCGCCCAGGTAGTCGTGCTCCCACACCAGGCGCAGCAGCTGCTGGCGGGAGAGGGCCTGGCCGGGCCGGCGGCTCAGCTCCAGCAGCAGCCGCAGCTCGGTCGGCGTCAGCTGGAGGTCCTCACCGCCCTTGGTGACGGTCATGGCGGAGCGGTCGATCACCACGTTGCCGAAGGTCGCCGAGTCGGTCGACTCGCGCTCCCCGCGGCGCAGCACCGCCCGGATCCGGGCGTCCAGCACCCGGCCCTGGACGGGTTTGACCACGTAGTCGTCCGCGCCGGACTCCAGTCCCACCACGACGTCGATGTCGTCGCTGCGCGCGGTCAGCAGAATGATCGGCAGCTGGTCGGTGCGCCGGATACGCCGGCACACCTCGAAACCGTCGATCCCGGGCAGCATCACATCCAGCACGACCAGGTCGGGGCGCTGCTCGCGCAGCAGCTCCAGGCCGTCCTCTCCCGTCGCCGCGGTGGCCACACGGTGGCCCTGGCGTGACAACGAGAGTTCGAGGGCCGTGCGGATGGCGTCGTCGTCCTCGATCAGCAGCAGGAAAGGCACGAGCGTCATTCTGGCCCATGGTGGCGCTTCAGTTCGACCTGCGGCCCGGTCCTCTTGCCCGGACACGGCCCCGACCCCGGCGGGGCACGGCCGCAACCGCCCCTGTGACAGGCCTGTGACAGTCGGGGGACAGCGCCATGAAACTGCCCCGGCAAGCTCTTGGTCAGCAGGAAACGCAGTAGACGCAGGAACCGCGGAACCGCAGAACCGCGGGGAACGAACGGACTCCACCGATAGGGGGCGCGAGATGAACGCACTGCACAGCACCAGCTCAAGCGCAGTGGTGACGCGTCTCCACGACGTCGGCCGGAGTGTGGAGAAGTCCGGTGCCACGAATGTACGGGGGTGTGTTCGGGGTGCCGGGCGTCAGCACCCGTCGGCGACTGCGGAGCAGCTGCGCACGTCGTACATGACGGTGGTCGACGCGTCCACGGGGGAGAACACGGGGGACGACGGGGGAAGCGCGTACGGGGAGGTCACGGGGGACCGCACCGACCGGGCGGGGACCGAGGGCGCCGAAGCGGCGTTCACGGCCTACGTCCAGGAGCGGCGGGCCTCCCTGTACGCAACCGCCTACCACCTGACCGGCGACCGCTTCGAGGCCGAGGACCTGTTGCAGAGCGCCCTCTTCTCGACGTACCGGGCGTGGGACAGGATCAGCGACAAGGCGGCGGTCGGCGGCTATCTGCGCCGCACCATGACCAACCTGCACATCAGCGCCTGGCGCAGGCGCAAGCTGAACGAATACCCGACCGAGGAGCTGCCGGAGACGGTGGGCGACACGGACGCGATGCGCGGTACGGAGCTGCGCGCGGTGCTCTGGCAGGCGCTCGCCCGGCTGCCCGAACTCCAGCGCACGATGCTGGTCCTGCGGTACTACGAGGGCCGCACCGACCCGGAGATCGCGTCGATCCTCGACATCAGTGTCGGCACGGTGAAGTCGAGCATCTGGCGGTCCCTCCGCCGGCTGCGCGAGGACGAGGTCCTCAGCTTCGGACGTGACGAGCAGGAGTCCTTCGGCGAGTTGGTGGCCTGAGGCAGCGGGGGGACGGCCACTGCTTCGGGGGAGGCAGGGGCCACGGGGGAGAAAGAGGGAAACCCACGGGGGACATGGGGACGTGTGGGGGAACCACGGGGGAGCAGAGGAAAACGGGGTCCGAGGGGGCCCGGGGGAAACACCGGGGGACGGCCCATCGCTTCGGGGGAGGCATGGGCCACGGGGGGAGACCCACGGGGGAGACCCACGGGGGAAGCGCAGCGGGGTCGTACGGGCCGGGGGGCCTGTACGACCCCGTTCGCCGTGCCGGGACAGCCCTGTTCGCTGTGCCCGTACGGTCCCTCCGGCGGGCTACTTCCGGGTGACGTCGGTGCAGTGGACGTCCTTGTCCGGCAGGTGGCCGGTGGTCAGGAAGCCGGCGGTGGCCTTGTCGGCGCAGGCGGAGCCTTGGCCGTAGACGTAGTGCCCGCCGTTGTCGACGCCGACGAGGGCGGAGCCGTCGCCGAGGGACTTGCGCAGCCCGACGCCGCCCTCCCACGGGGTGGCATTGTCCCGGCGGTTCTGCAGGATCAGGGTGTTGCGCGGGCCCCCCTGCACGACCTTGACCGTCGCCTCGGCCGGCTTGTCCCAGTAGGCGCATGCCCAGATGTTGGCGGGCATGCCCGCGGTGAGCGGCCACTTCTCGCGGTCGGCGGCGGTGCGGGAGGCGTAGCCGTCGACGTCGTGCGGCCATTCGGCGTCGCCGCAGGTGAGAGCCATGAACATGGTGGCCTGGTTGTCCGCGGGGATGCCCGGGGCCGCCGGTGTGTCGGCGAACACCTCCTTGAGAACCGCGGCGTCGGCGGCCGTGGTGCTGCCGTGGGCCAGGTTGTCGGCGGCCTTCCAGAACGTGGCGAGCACGGGAAGGGTGTCGTCGTGCAGAAGCAGGGCGTAGGTCACGTTCCGCAGCAGCGCCCCGTCCAGCGACACCGATGTGCCGGGGATCGCCGCGGGGGTGCGGTCGAGCCGGTCGGCGAGGGCGAGATAGGTGTCAGTCACCTGCGCGGCGTCCGTGCCCAGCTCGAGGGTGCCGGCCTGCGCCGCGGCGACGCGGGCGGCATCGGGGAACCGGTCGGCCATGCCCTTGCCCCAGGTGTCCGCCACCTGGCCGGCCCATACCTTGGTGGGATCGACGTTGCCTTCCAGGACCATCCGGTCGGTGTGGCCCTGGAAGAGGGAGCGGTAGACGGCGCCGAGGTAGGTGCCGTAGGACTGGCCCCAGTAGGAGATCTTCTCCTCACCGAGCGCCTGGCGGATGCGGTCCATGTCGCGGGCGGTGTTGGCGGTGGTGTAGTGCCGCAGGTTCTCGCCCACCGTCTCGGCGCACTGCTCGGCGCCGGCCTCGGCGAGGGCCGCGTTCCTGGTGATCGAGCCGTCCGCGGCAGGGTAGGGGAAGAGCCCGGACACGCTGGGGTCCCGCAGACCGCAACTCTGCGGAGTGCTGTGTCCGACGCCGCGCGGGTCGAAACCGATCAGGTCGTAGCGGTCCAGCACGGACTTCGGCAGGGTGGACGCCATGGTCTCGGGCATGCCGAGACCGCCCAGGGCCGGCCCGCCGGGGTTCAGCAGCAGAACGCCATGCCGCTTCCCGGGCTGTGCGGTGGACAGCCGGGAGACCGCCACGTCGATCTTCGTGCCGTCCGGGTTCCGGTGGTCGAGTGGCACCTCCAACGTTCCACAGGCCAGGTCGGGGTCACGGGTCTGTCCCTCGGCCAGGGCCGGGCACGTGCCCCAGGTGATCTCGGCGTCTCCCGCGGTCCCGCCGACGCTCTTGCCGGAGACCTTGGCCGGCTGCGAGCCCCGGGAGTCGGCACTGCACGCGGCCAGTGCGGTTCCCGCGAGCGTGGAGACCAGCAGAGTCGCGGCGATGCGGCGGACTCTGGGGAGACCGTGGTGCGCGGAACTGCGTGTCGTGGTCATGGTGGTGTCCTCAGCTGCTGGGCTGGTCGGCCTTGGCCGTCCGTTGTGTTGACGATGCGACTCAACAAGAGACCACCGGTGGCGCGCGTCACCCCGGAGAGGACACAACGGGTAGCTCGCTCGGGGGACCCCGGGCCGGCCCCGGGAACGGAGCGGCCGGGCGGGCGGTGCATCCCCCGCGAGAGCTACAGGAGCTGTCCATGCGCGGGTGATTCGCGGACGTCCGCCGATTCCTAGTGTCGTCGTCAGGTCGCCGCAGGGGTGACCCACCACCGGGGAGGCCACCATGGGCACGACGTCCGCCGTACGACACAGCACAGGCTCCGGCCCGAGCGAGGAACGCGACGGGGGCGGCGGCCGCTTCGGCCGGATCGTGCGGTCTCCGCTCGGCTGGATGCTGGTGGGGATGGTCGGCGTCGGCCTGGTCTCGGGGCTGACGGCGACCGCACCCGGCCCCGTGCCGATGCTGGGCGCGGTCGCCGCGGTGGCCGTGTACTGCTACGTCATGCGCCGGGTGGCACGACGCTCCACGCCGGAGATCGCCCGGTCCGGGGCCGCCCGGGAGGCGCTGCTGGGCGGCGGGGTCGGCCTGGGCTTCATCCTTGTGTCCGCCCTCCTGATCACGGCGTTCGGAGGCTACTCGTTCAGCTGGGCGGGCGACGGCTTCCTGTCGGTCGTCCGGACCGCGGTCGTGGTGCAGATCGGCGCCGCGGTCACCGAGGAGTTGTTGTTCCGCGGTCTCGCCCTCCAGGCTCTTGAGCAGATGTGGGGGAGCCGGGCCGCCATCGTGGTCACGTCGCTGTTCTTCGGCGTCGCCCACCTGGGCGCCCCGGGAGCGAACGCGTGGAGCGGACTGGCGATCGCTCTGGAGGCGGGCGTCCTGCTCGGAGCCGCGTTCCTGTGGCGGCGTAACATCTGGTTCGTCGTGGGGCTGCACTTCGCCTGGAACACCACGGAGCAGCTGCTCGGCATCCCGGTCTCCGGGCACGCCCCCGAGGGCCTGTTCACCGTCGACGTCCATGGCTCCGCCCTTCTGACCGGTGGCAGCTTCGGGCTGGAGGCATCGATCATGCCCGTCCTCATGGGCGTGGCCATCGCCGTTCTGATGCTCGTCCGCGCCCACCGGAGCGGTGGCATCAAGCCCCGCCGCAACGCGTCCCGTTGAGACAGGCCGGCTGGAGGAAGGCGAAGTGATGTCCCGTCAGCTGACCTGGAACATCCCGCTGCTCCGGGCGTCGCTCGGCCGGTGGCAGGAGCGGGACGCTCTCCTCAAGGACGGCGTCCTCGCCCTGGCGCTCACCCTGCTGGCCTTCGTGCCGCCCCTGTCCCGGATCGGTGCGCAGATCGGCGATCTGCCCGAGCGGCCGGCGAACGTGCTGGGCGTCGGGCTGGTCCTGGCCCAGATGGTGCCGCTGGCGGTCCGCCGCAGGTGGCCCGCTGCCTGTCTGGCCGTCATCGCGGGCGCGTTCGCCGTGCACCAGGCGCTGGGCTTCGCGACCACGTTCGCGAGCATGGGACTGTATCTGGCCCTGTACTCCGCCGGGGCCCACCAGGTCCGCTTCCGCCACGGCCTGGTCGTCGTGGCGGGTGCGGGTTACGCCGTGCTGGCCGTCGTCCTGAACCGTCTCGGCTCACCGAACGCGCTACCGGACTACCTCGCGTTCTCCCTGGCTCTGGCCGCGGCCTGGCTGGTGGGGAGCACGGTGCGCACGCGGCGGACGGAAGAGGCGAAGCGGCGGCGGCTGGCCGCCGAGGTGGCCACGGCCGCCGAGCGGGCGCGGATCGCCCGCGAGCTGCACGACGTGGTCACCCACCACGTGACGGCCATGGTGGTCCAAGCCGACGCGGCGCAGTTCCTGCTCACGTCCGCGCCGGAACGCGCCGGCGAGGGGCTGACGGCCGTGAGCGACACCGGCCGTCGCGCGCTGACGGAACTCCGGTACCTGCTCGGTGTCCTGGAGGCGACCGGCGAGGCGGCCTCCGCGGACCCGGCGGGTGTGGGCCGGGCACCCGCCCTGGGGCGGGTGGGGGACCTGGTCGAGCAGGCCCGCAGGTCGGGTCAGCCGGTCGAGTTCGGCGAGCGGGGTGAGCGGCGGCCGCGGAGCGTGGACGTGGAGCTGGCCGCGTACCGGGTGGTGCAGGAGGCGCTCACCAACGCCTTGAAGTACGCGCCCGGGAAGCCGACACGGGTCCTGCTCCGGCACGGCGACGAGCACATAGAGACCGTGGTGACCACCGAGGGACCCGCCGCCCCACCGGTCGCGCGGAAGCCGGGTCCCGCGGGCGGACGGGGGCTGGCCGGGCTGCGTGCACGGGTGCGGATGCTCGATGGTCAACTGGAGGCCGGTCCCCGGCCCGGAGGCGGGTTCGAGGTCCGGGCCACGATTCCGTCCCAGCCCCTTCAGGAGTGACCTCGTGAGCGATACGCCGCCACCGACCCGTGTGCTCGTCTGCGACGACCAGGCGCTGGTGCGGACCGGCTACGTCACCATCTTCTCCGCGCAGCCCGACATGCAGGTCGTCGGGGAGGCGGAGAACGGCCACGAGGCGGTCCGGGCCGCGCGGCGGCTGCGCCCCGACGTGGTCGTGATGGACATCCGGATGCCCCTGCTCGACGGCATCCAGGCGACGCGGCAACTGGCCGGTCCCGACACCGAAGACGCGCCGAAGATACTGGTCGTCACCACGTTCAACGTCGACGCCTACGTCTACGACGCGTTGCGCGCCGGAGCGAGCGGGTTCCTCCTCAAGGACGCGCCTCCGGCGGAGCTGGTCAACGGTATCCGGACCGTCGCCCGGGGCGAGGCCCTGCTGGCACCCGCCGTCACCCGCCACCTCATCGGCCGCTTCGCCCAGCATCTGCGACCGGCCGACACCTCCCGGCCGGCCAGACAGGACGTCGTGCGTGCGCTGGCCCCCCGCGAGCTGGAAGTGCTCCAACTGATCGCCGAGGGGCTGTCGAACGCGGAGATCGCCGCGTCGATGTTCATCACGCCCGAGACCGTCAAGACCTACGTGTCGCGCATCCTGGCCAAACTCGGCCTGCGCGACCGCGTCCAGGCCGTCGTCCTCGCCTACCGGGTCGGACTGGTGACCGGCACACCGTGACCGGCACGCGCGGGTGCACGCGAACGGTACGCGTCGGGCGATGCCCGGACGCGATGCGCGGAAGGCCCCGTTCGCGCCGGGGCAGGGCCCGCGCGGCCCCCGCCCCGCCCGCCACCGGCTGAGGGGCTCACTCCGGGACCGGCGCCCCCACCGTCACCCGTCGGCACCGCCCCGCCGCCGCGGCGGCCAGGCGGCCCAGGGCCTCCTCCTTGCCGCACGGGTGCGCCCCCAGCGCCGTCTGGCGGGCCACGATGCGCCGCTCGGCCCGCATCAGCCGCCAGCCGCGCCGCAGCAGGAACGGCACCGACTTGCGGCCCTCGCGCAGGTCCCGCACCAGGCGGCGGCGGAACGTCGTGGAGGGGCGGCCACGCAGGCACAGCGCGTCCGCCAGCAGGCCCAGCTCCTGGCAGCGGCCCACGATGTCCGCCGCGAAGATGCCCTCGGCCACGAAGAGCGGCGAGCGCTCGATGTGGAAGGTCTCGTGGTCCGTACGGGAGCTGGTGGCGATGTCGTACACCGGGACGTCCGTACGGCCGGTGCGGCACAGCTCGGCGATGGCCGCGACCGCCGCGTCCGCGTCCCAGGACCGGGCGGAGTCCCAGTCGATGTCCGTGGAGCCGGGGACCTGGGGCAGCGTCGGGTCGCCCGCCTCCTTGTAGAAGTCGTCCAGCCGCAGCACCGGGAGGCCGGTGCTGGCGGCGAGGGAGGACTTGCCGGAGCCGGAGGGGCCCGCGAGCAGCACGACGCGGGTCGGGATCGGTTGGGAACTGGAACTCACAGAACAGAAGTGTGAGGCATTGACCCGCGCAGGGGACCACCCGGGCCTCTTGTTGGTATCCAGCGTCCCACCTCAACTACTCTGCGCGTACGGACGATTACCCGACCAGGTCGATCAGGTGGAAACATGGCACTTCACGCACGCAAGCCCGAACGTCGCGCCCTGCTGCGCGCCGGTCTGACCGTGACCGCCCTGGGAGCGGCTCTGGGGGCCGGTGCGGGCTCCGCGCAGGCCGCCCCCCAGCTGCCCCCGGTCGCCGAGGTTCCGGAGCAGGGAGCGGCGGCCCTCCAGGCGGTCACCAGGAGCGCCGGGCCCGCGGTGACCAGCGCGCTCGGGACCTCGCTGACCAACAGCATCGCCCCCGTCACCAACCTCCAGCTGGACCCGCTGGCCAACACCGGGGTGGACCCGCTGGACAACGCGGTGGGCACCCAGGTCGCCGACTTCCAGCCGGTGACGACGGCGGTGCTCACCGACCCGATCACCAGCGGCGGTGCGCTGAACGACCTGCCGGTGGTGGGGCAGGTGACCCGCCTGATCACGGGGTGACGTCTACGGGGTGATGGCCACGGGCTGATGGCCATGGGCTGGTGCCTACGGGTGATGGCCATGGGCTGATGCCTACGGGTGATGGCCATGGGCTGATGCCTACGGGGCGACGCCCACGAGCTGACGCCCACGAGCTGCCCCCCCCGAGCCGACGCCCACAAGCTGACACCCGCCGCAAGACGGACAGGGCCGCCCCCTCCGGAGGTTCCGGGGGAGGCGGCCCCTTGCCGTTGTCCGGACAGCCGCGCGTACGTCAGTACGACGAGCCCGACGCCCCCAGCGCACCCGTCGGGTGCCAGACCGTCTTGGTCTCCAGGAAGGCCGTCAGCCGGTGTGTGCCGGGGGCGGCCAGCCAGTCGGCGGGGGCGGCGTCGGAGCCGTCCGCCTCGGTGGGGAGCGGGCGCAGGACCCGCTTCAGGTTGTCCGCCGCCGCGATCTCCAGCTCCTTGGCCAGCTCCGGGCCCGCGCCGGTGAGGTCGATCGCGTTGACGTCCTGGTGGGCGGCGAGCGGGGCCGCGAGCTCCGCCGTGGCGCCCGACAGGATGTTGACCACGCCGCCGGGGACGTCGGAGGTGGCCAGCACCTCGCCCAGCGAGAGCGCGGGCAGCGGGGCGTCGGCGGAGGCGACGACGACCGCCGTGTTGCCGGTCGCGATGACCGGGGCGATCACCGAGACGAGCCCGAGCAGCGAGGACTTCTGCGGTGCCAGGACCGCGACGACACCGGTCGGCTCAGGGGTGGAGAGGTTGAAGAACGGGCCCGCGACCGGGTTCGCCCCGCCCGAGATCTGCCCGATCTTGTCGGTCCAGCCCGCGTACCAGACCCAGCGGTCGATCGCCGCGTCCACCACGGCGTTCGCCTTGGACTTCGACAGCCCCTCGGACGCGGCGACCTCGCGGGCGAACTGCTCCCTGCGGCCCTCCAGCATCTCGGCGACGCGGTAGAGGACCTGGCCGCGGTTGTACGCGGTCGCGCCCGACCAGCCGCCGAACGCCTTCCGCGCGGCCACGACCGCGTCCCGCGCGTCCTTGCGGGAGGACTGCGGCACGTTGGCGAGCCACTGGCCCTTGCCCGCCGCGCCGGCGGCTGATGTCTTCGTCGTCACCTCGTACACCCGGCCGCTCTCGGAGCGGGGGAACTTGCCCCCGACGTACAGCTTGTAGGTCTTGAAGACGCCAAGGCGCCGCTCCGCGGAGCCGTTGACCGATTCGCGCTCAGACATCGAGGTACGCCTCCAGGCCGTGACGGCCGCCCTCGCGGCCGTAGCCCGACTCCTTGTAGCCGCCGAACGGCGACGTCGGGTCGAACTTGTTGAACGTGTTGGCCCAGACGACACCCGCGCGGAGCTTGTTCGCCACCGCGAGGATGCGGGAGCCCTTCTCCGTCCAGATGCCCGCCGAGAGGCCGTACTGGCTGTTGTTGGCCTTGGCGACCGCCTCGTCCGGGGTGCGGAAGGAGAGGACGGAGAGCACCGGGCCGAAGATCTCGTCACGGGCGACCGTGTGCGCCTGGGTGACGTTGGTGAAGAGGGTCGGGGCGAACCAGTAACCGGCGGACGGCAGTTCGCAGGGGGCGCTCCAGCGCTCCGCGCCCTCCGCCTCGCCGGTCTCCACCAGGGTGGTGATCCGGGAGAGCTGCTCGGCGGAGTTGATCGCGCCGATGTCGGTGTTCTTGTCCAGCGGGTCGCCCAGCCGCAGCGTGGCGAGCCGGCGCTTGAGGGCGTCCAGCACCTCGTCCTGCACCGACTCCTGGACCAGCAGCCGGGAGCCCGCGCAGCAGACCTGGCCCTGGTTGAAGAAGATGCCGGTGACGATGCCCTCGACGGCCTGGTCGATGGGGGCGTCGTCGAAGACGATGTTGGCGCCCTTGCCGCCCAGCTCCAAGGTGACCTTCTTGTCCGTCCCCGCGACGGAGCGCGCGATGGCCTTGCCGACGGCGGTCGAGCCGGTGAAGGCGACCTTGTCGACGTCCGCGTGCGTGACCAGCGCCTCGCCCGCGTCCCCGTAACCGGTGAGGATGTTGACGACGCCCTTGGGCAGCCCGGCCTGGCGGCAGATGTCCGCGAAGAACAGAGCGCTGAGCGGGGTCGTCTCGGCGGGCTTCAGCACCACCGTGTTGCCCGTGGCGAGCGCCGGGGCGATCTTCCACGCGAGCATCAGCAGCGGGAAGTTCCACGGGATGACCTGGCCCGCCACGCCCAGCGGCCGGGGGCCGGCCCCGTACCCCGCGTGGTCCAGCTTGTCGGCCCAGCCCGCGTAGTAGAAGAAGTGCGCCGCGACCAGCGGGAGGTCCGCGTCGCGGGTCTCCTTGATCGGCTTGCCGTTGTCGAGGGTCTCCAGGACGGCCAGCTCGCGGCTGCGCTCCTGGATGATCCGCGCGATCCGGAACAGGTACTTGGCGCGCTCGGAGCCGGGCAGCGCCGACCACTTCCCGAACGCCTTGCGCGCGGCCTTCACGGCCCGGTCCACGTCCGCCGCGCCCGCCTGGGCGACCTCGGAGAGCACCTCCTCGGTGCTCGGCGAGACGGTCTTGAAGACCTTGCCGTCGGCGGCCTCGGTGAACTCACCGTCGATGAACAGCCCGTACGAAGGGGCGATGTCGACGACGGAACGGGACTCCGGCGCCGGTGCGTACTCGAATGCGGATGCCATGGCGTATCAGTCCACCGTCACGTAATCGGGGCCGGAGTAGCGGCCGGTGCTGAGCTTCTGGCGCTGCATCAGCAGGTCGTTGAGGAGGCTGGAGGCGCCGAACCGGAACCAGTGGTTGTCCAGCCAGTCCTCGCCCGCCGTCTCGTTCACCAGCACCAGGAACTTGATCGCGTCCTTGGTGGTGCGGATGCCGCCGGCCGGCTTCACACCGATCTGTACGCCGGTCTGCGCCCGGAAGTCGCGGACGGCCTCCAGCATCAGCAGGGTGTTGGCGGGGGTGGCGTTGGTGGCCACCTTGCCGGTCGAGGTCTTGATGAAGTCCGCGCCCGCCAGCATCCCGAGCCAGGAGGCCCGGCGGATGTTGTCGTACGTGGACAGCTCACCGGTCTCGAAGATCACCTTGAGGCGGGCGGAGCCGCACTCGGCCTTCACGGCGAGGATCTCCTCGTAGACCTTCAGGAACCGGCCGGAGAGGAAGGCCCCCCGGTCGATCACCATGTCGATCTCGTCGGCCCCGGCCGCCACGGCGTCGCGGACGTCCGCCAGCTTGACGTCCAGCGCGGCGCGGCCGGCCGGGAAGGCGGTCGCCACGGACGCCACCTTCACACCGGAACCGGCGAGCGTGGCCGCGGCGGTGGCCGCCATGTCGGGGTAGACGCAGACCGCGGCGGTGCGCGGGGTCGTGCGGTCGGTGGGGTCGGGGTTGAGGGCCTTGGCGGCGAGAGCCCGGACCTTGCCCGGGGTGTCCGCGCCTTCCAGCGTCGTCAGGTCGATCATCGAGATGGCGAGATCGATGGCGTACGCCTTGGCCGTCGTCTTGATCGAACGGGTTCCGAGGGAGGCGGCGCGCGCTTCGAGGCCGACGGCGTCGACGCCGGGCAGCCCGAAGAGGAAGCGGCGCAGCGCACTGTCGGACGCCGTCGCGTCGGAAAATGCGGGAGCAGTGGTGGGCATGGTCACCAGAGGAGCATATCTACGCGCGTAGCGGCCTGTACAGGGGTCCCGCGCAACCGTGCGCATCACCACACGTTCCGCCACGCCCCCGCCACACGTTCCGCCATACCCCGGCCCGCGTTCCGCCACGCCGTCCGTCGCGCCTCCGCCACCCCCGGCCAGCCCCGTTTCCCTGGCGCGGAGGGCCGGACCGGGTGGCCGGAGCCCCACCGTCCGGGTCCGTCAGGCAGAATCGGCCCCATGACGAGCCCCACACCTCCCGCAGAGCCGCAGTTCGCCGACCGGACCTACCGCTCGACATCCGCGCTGGTCTGCGGGGTGCTGCTCCTCGTGCTGCTCGCCGTGATGGCCGGGGACGCCCTCTTCCAGGGCAAGGGGCAGGCACCGTGGCTGGCCCTGGCCGCCCTGCTCACCGCCGTGCCGCTGATCGTGGCGTTCACCCTGCGGCCCGCCGTGTTCGTGAACGACGAGCGGATCCGCGTCCGCAACCCGTTCCGGACCATCCGGCTGCCCTGGACCGAGGTCGCCGACGTCCGGGCCGGCTACTCCTCCGAGCTGATCGCCGCCGGCGGCGCCAAGTACCAGCTGTGGGCGGTCCCCGTCTCGCTGCGCGACCGCAAGCGCGCCTCGCGCGCGGCGGCCCGCGTCCCGCACAAGGACGCCTACGGCCGCTTCTCGCCCGGCGCGGGCGCGGGCTCCGACGCCCACCAGCACACCGCGCCGCCCATCGCGGCCGCCGACCAGACGATCATGGAGCTGCGGGGCCTCGCCGAGCGGGCGGGCGAACCGACGGGCGAGTCCACGGGCACCACGGGCTCGGTGCGCTGGGCGTACGAGGTGATCGCCCCGGCGGTCGCGGGGGCCGTGCTGTTCGTGGTGCTGTGGGCGATCGGCTGAAGGGCCGCCGCCTCGTCGTCACGTACTCGCGTATGCGCCGAAGGACCGGCCCCCTGACGAGCGGGGACCGGTCCTTCGTGTACGTACGCCTCAGATCCCGGCGGCCGCCGCCAGGTCCCGCTTGATCCCGGCGAGCAGCTCCGCGCCCCGCGCCCGTGCGGCGGGCAGCCCGGCGGCGTCCGCGACCGGGACCACGACCTCCAGGTAGCACTTCAGCTTCGGCTCGGTGCCGCTCGGGCGGACGATCACCCGGGCGCCCTCCAGCTGGTAGCGCAGCCCGTCGGTGGGCGGCAGCTTGTCCGTGCCCTGCGACAGGTCCTCGGCCGAGGTGACGGCGAGGCCGGCCAGCGCGGTCGGCGGCTGCTCCCGGAGCCGGGTCATGGCGTCCGCGATGACCGTCAGGTCCTCCACCCGCACCGAGAGCTGGTCGGTGGCGTGCAGGCCGTGGGTGAGCGCCAGGTCGTCCAGCAGGTCCAGCAGCGTACGGCCCTGCTCCTTGAGTACGGAGGCCAGCTCGGCGACGAGCAGGGCGGCGGTGATGCCGTCCTTGTCGCGGACGCCCTCGGGGTCGACGCAGTAGCCGAGCGCCTCCTCGTAGCCGTACCGCAGGCCGTCCACCCGGGCGATCCACTTGAAGCCGGTCAGCGTCTCCTCGTACCCGAGGCCCGCCTTCCCGGCGATCCGGCCGAGCAGCGACGACGACACGATGGACTCGGCGAAGACCCCGCTGACGCCCCGCTCCACCAGGTGCGCGGCGAGCAGCGCGCCGACCTCGTCGCCGCGCAGCATCCGCCAGCCGCCCTCGGTGGCGGTGTCGGGTACGGCGACGGCGCAGCGGTCCGCGTCCGGGTCGTTGGCGATGACCAGGTCCGGCGCCGCCCGGCGCGCGGTGGCGAAGGCGAGATCCATCGCGCCGGGCTCCTCCGGGTTGGGGAAGGCCACGGTGGGGAAGGCGGGGTCCGGGTCGGCCTGCTCGGTGACGAGCACCGGCGCGGGGAACCCGGCGCGCTCGAAGGCGGCGGTCAGTACGGAGGTGCCGACGCCGTGCATCGCGGTGTAGACGGTCCGGGCCGTACGGGGGCTGCCGGCGGCCAGGACCGCGTCCGTACGGGCGAGGTAGGCGTCCAGAACGTCCTCGCCGAGGGTCTCCCAGCCGTCCTCGGGGCGTACGACGCCCGCCAGCGGGCCGACCGCGGCGATGGCGGCCGCGATCTCGCCGTCGGCCGGGGGCACGATCTGCGAGCCGTCGCCGAGGTAGACCTTGTAGCCGTTGTCGCGCGGCGGGTTGTGGCTGGCGGTGACCTCCACGCCGGCGACGGCGCCCAGGTGCCTTATGGCGTACGCCAGTACGGGAGTGGGGAGCGGGCGGGGGAGTACGGCGGCGCGGAGTCCGGCGCCGGTCATGACGGCCGCGGTGTCGCGGGCGAAGTCCTCCGACTTGTAGCGGGCGTCGTAGCCGATGACGACGAGGCCGCCCTCCTGGCCCTGGGCCTTCAGATATGCGGCGAGGCCCGCCGCCGCCCGGATCACCACGGACCGGTTCATCCGCATGGGCCCGGCCCCCAGCTCGCCGCGCAGTCCGGCGGTGCCGAACTGGAGCGTGCCCGCGAAACGGGCGGCGAGCTCGGCGGTGTCGCCCGCCTCGATGATCGCGCCCAGCTCGTCACGGGTCTCGGGGTCGGGGTCCTCGGCCAGCCAGGTCCTGGCCTGCGCGATGAGGTCGTGCTGCACGGGGTCCGCCTTTCGGGGGTGTGCGGGGGCTTTGGGGGGGCGTGCGGAGGTGAGGGATGTGCGGGTGTGCGGGGCGTGCGGGGGCTTTCGGGGGCTTTCGAGGGGCGCGGGTGGGCGGGCCGCCGAGGGGCGCGGGTGGCGTGTGGGGAAGGGGTGGGGGTGGGGGTGGGCGCTGCGCGGGCTGTTCCCCTCCCCGCCCCTTCCCGAAACCGGGGCTCCGCCCCGGACCCCGGTCCTCAAACGCCGGACAGGCTGGAGAGGGAGCCGGACACGCTGGAGGCGCGGGGACCGGCGGTCCGGCGTACCGGAGGTGAAACCGGACCGGTCCGGGGCGAGCAAGGACCGGCCGCAGGCGAGCAACTGACCGGCCCGAGGCGAGCAACCGACTGGCCGCAGGCGAGCAACCGACTGGCCGCAGCACCCCATAGGTGCCGCAGCGCCCCCTGGATGCCGCAACACCCCCATAGGTGCCGCAGCACCCCCTAGATACGGTCCAGCACCCGGGCCAGCAGCGCGCCCATCCGTGTCGCCGAGTCCCGGCCCGCCTGGAGGACTTCCTCGTGGTTCAGGGGCTCGCCCGAGAGGCCCGCCGCGAGGTTGGTGACCAGGGAGAGGCCCAGCACCTCGGCGCCCGCCTCACGGGCCGCGATGGCCTCCAGGACCGTGGACATGCCCACCAGGTCGCCGCCCATGACCCGGACCATGTTGATCTCGGCCGGGGTCTCGTAGTGCGGGCCGGGGAACTGGACGTACACGCCCTCTTCGAGGGTGTCGTCGATCTCCTTGCACAGCGCGCGCAGGCGCGGCGAGTACAGGTCGGTCAGGTCGACGAAGTTGGCGCCGACGATCGGCGAGGTCGCCGTGAGGTTGATGTGGTCGCTGATCAGCACCGGCTGTCCGGGGCGCATGCCCTCGCGCAGGCCGCCGCAGCCGTTGGTCAGCACGACGGTCCCGCAGCCCGCGGCCACCGCCGTACGGACTCCGTGGGCGACGGCGGCGACGCCACGGCCCTCGTAGTAGTGGGTGCGGCCGAGGAAGACCAGCACGCGCTTGTCACCGATCCTGTACGAGCGGATCGTGCCGCCGTGGCCCTCGACCGCGGGCGCCGGGAAGCCGGGGAGCGCGGTGACGGGGAACTCGGCCTCCGGGGCGCCGAGTGCTTCGCCCGCGGGCGCCCAGCCGGAGCCCATGACCAGGGCGACGTCATGGGTCTCGGCGCCGGTCAGCTCGCGCAGGCGGGCGGCGGCCCCGGCAGCGGCTGCGTACGGGTCGCCCTGGATGTTGTCCGGAATAACTGATGCGTTCACGCGGAAGAGCGTAACCGCTGGAGGCCTACGCGCGTAGATGTCCTGGTGCAAAGACTCGCCGGATGTCTTTGTGGCTTCGCACGAAGTCCGGTCGCCGGGTCCGCCCCGGCCCTCGCTCAGCAGGGGCGTTTGCGCAGGCCCATCACGTAGTCGTGGGGGGCGCCGGCGGACTCGGCCGCGTCGGCGATCTCCCCCAGGTAGCGCGCCGAGGGCAGCCCGCCCTCGTACCCGTTCAGCACGTACATCCAGGCCGGCTCCTCGCCGTCCAGGGTGTGCACGCGTACGCGCATGCGCCGGTAGATGTCGAGCCCGACGCCCTCCCAGCGGTCCATGGAGTCCTCGTCCATCGGCGCCAGGTCGTACAGCGCGACGAAGACCTGCGAGCGCGGCGCCTCCACCACGGTGGCCAGCGCGCCTTCCCAGCCCATCTGCTCCCCGCCGAAGGTCAGCCGCCAGCCGTTGAGCCAGCCGGTGCTGCGCATCGGGGAATGCGGGGCGCGGCGGGTCATGAGCCGCGCGTCGAGGTTGCCGGCGTACGCGGCGTAGAGCGACATGGGACCGAGGGTACGGGAGGTGGTCGCGGGGGTGTCGGTTCCTGTGATGAAGGCCCCGGTCGGGGGAGGGCCGATCGGGGGCCCGAGGGGCTTCGGGGGGAGCTCCCGGGACGGTTCGTTCCCGTACGGCCGGAGCCCCGGCTCCCGTATGGAGGGCCCCGGGGCGAATCTGTTTGGCGGGTGCGGGACAATGGAGTACGTACTGCATTCCCCCGGGGCGATCCCCCGGACCCCCGGCCGGGGCGGCAGACGGCCGGGGGATTGACACCCACGCGAGGCGGACTTTTCGTGACCCGGATCGTGATCATCGGCGGCGGCCCCGGCGGCTACGAGGCGGCTCTGGTGGGCGCCCAGCTCGGTGCGGAGGTGACCGTCGTCGACTGCGACGGCCTCGGCGGAGCCTCGGTACTCACCGACTGTGTGCCATCGAAGACCCTGATCGCGACGGCCGAGGTGATGACGACCTTCGACTCCTCGTACGAGGAGCTGGGGATCATCGTCGCCGACGACACGCCGCACAGTGAACAGGCGGCGAGGGTGGTGGGGGTCGACCTGGGCAAGGTCAACCGCCGCGTCAAGCGCCTGGCGCTCGCCCAGTCCCACGACATCACCGCCTCCGTCACCCGCGCCGGCGCCCGCGTCCTGCGCGGCCGCGGCCGGCTCGACGGGCTCCAGGCGACCGACGGCTCCCGTCAGGTCGTCGTGACCGCGGCCGACGGCACCGAGGAGCGGCTCAGCGCCGACGCGGTGCTGATCGCGACCGGCGGCCACCCCCGTGAGATCCCCGACGCGCAGCCGGACGGCGAGCGCATCCTGAACTGGACCCAGGTCTACGACCTCGACGAGCTGCCCGAGGAGCTCATCGTGGTCGGCTCGGGTGTGACCGGCGCCGAGTTCGCCGGGGCCTACCAGGCGCTCGGCTCCCGCGTCACCCTCGTCTCCTCCCGCGACCGGGTGCTGCCGGGCGAGGACCCGGACGCCGCCGCCGTGCTGGAGGACGTCTTCCGGCGCCGCGGCATGAACGTCATGGCCCGCTCCCGCGCCCAGTCCGCCAAGCGGGTCGGTGACCGGGTCGAGGTGACGCTGGCCGACGGCCGGGTCATCACCGGCTCGCACTGCCTGATGGCGGTCGGCGCGATCCCGAACACCGCGGGCATGGGCCTGGAGGAGGCCGGCGTACGGCTGAAGGACTCCGGCCACATCCAGACCGACCGGGTCTCGCGCACCAGCGCCCCCGGCGTCTACGCGGCCGGTGACGTCACCGGGATCTTCGCACTGGCCTCGGTCGCCGCGATGCAGGGCCGGATCGCGATGTACCACTTCCTGGGCGACGCGGTGGCCCCGCTGAACCTGAAGACGGTCTCCGCCAACGTCTTCACCGACCCGGAGATCGCCACCGTCGGCTACAGCCAGGCCGACGTCGACGCGGGCCGGATCGACGCCCGCGCGGTGAAGCTGCCGCTGCTGCGCAACCCGCGCGCCAAGATGCAGGGCATCCGCGACGGCTTCGTCAAGATCTTCTGCCGTCCCGGTACGGGGATCGTGGTCGGCGGCTGTGTCGTCGCGCCGCGCGCCAGCGAGCTGATCCACCCGATCTCGCTCGCGGTCGACAACAACCTGACGGTGGAGCAGATCGCCAAGGCGTTCACCGTGTACCCGTCGCTGTCCGGATCGATCGCGGAAGTGGCGCGGCAGCTGCACACGCGCAAGTTCGCGGCCGGCCTCTAGGGCGTGTCCGGCGGATCTTGACCGGGTCCGCGACGCCTGGCACGGCACCTCGCGGCGTTGCCGAAACGCCCGAATCGCTCCGCGATGAGGA
>NZ_JBEYKR010000081.1:0-31595 GCF_040703535.1 Streptomyces sp. NPDC007346 | reverse complement strand
GCCGAAGCCGGTACGGGCAGGCACCGCGACACGGACGCCTCCCGCCCGCTGGCGGGCGCCGGGGCGGGGACGTCCCGGGGCGCCGACCTGAGCGGCAAGGAGGAGATGGTCCGCTCCGAGGAGCAGCTGCACGTCGGTACGGAGGAGTACGAGAGCGGTCGGGCCAGACTGCACAAGTACGTGGTGACCGAGGAGGTCACCCGGTCCGTGCCCGTCTCCCACGAGGAGGTGCGGGTGGTCCGCGAGCCGCTGCGGCCGGGCGAGAAGGTGACCGGGACCACGGACCTCGGTGAGCAGGACGTGGAGGTGACCCTGCACGCGGAGCGCGCCACGGTGCGCAAGGAGGCCGTCCCGGTGGAGCGGGTCCGCCTGGAGACCGACAGGGTCACCGAGCAGAAGGAAGTCTCCGCCGAGGTCCGCAAGGAGAAGATCGACTACGCGGACGGCAAGGACATGGGCACCGGCAAGGACGCCGGTGGCGAGTTCGGCCAGGGGCGCCGCCGCTGACGGCGCACCCCTTCGGCGGCCGGAAGGCCGCTCCCATGTCCTCGGCCTCCGGGCGGGCTCGTGCCGACGGGTCCGCCCGGAGGGCTGTCCGGGGCGGCCCTCCGGTCCGCTGCGGGCCGGCCGCTGCCTGCCACCCACTGCGTGCTGCCTGCTGCGTGCCGCCTGCCGCCTGCCGTTCAGCGTCGTGGCAGGAACCGTACCGAAGGACGTCCGTCCGGCCCGTCGGGTGTGACGACCGCCCGGACCCCGTAGACGTCCTCGATGAGCTCCTCGGTGATCACCTCGGCCGGGGTGCCGCCGGCGATCACCCGGCCCGCCTTCATCACGGTGATCCGGTCGCAGAACATCGCCGCGAGGTTGAGGTCGTGCAGGGCGATCACGCTGGTGAGGGGCAACTCGGCGACCAGGGCGAGCAGTTCCAGCTGGTGCTGGATGTCCAGGTGGTTGGTGGGCTCGTCCAGGAGGAGTTCGCGGGGCTGCTGGGCCAGGGCGCGGGCGATCTGCACGCGCTGGCGTTCGCCGCCGGACAGGGTGTGCCAGGACTGTGCGGCCCGGTCCGCGAGGCCGGTGCGCCGCAGGGCGTCGGTGACGGCCTCCTCGTCGGTACGGTCCGGGGCGGACCAGGCCCGGCGGTGCGGGATGCGCCCGAGGCGTACGACGTCCAGGACGCTGAGGTCGACCTGGGTGACGGCGTGCTGGTCGACGACGGCGATCCGGCGGGCCACGGTACGGCGGCCGAGGCCGGCGAGCGGGTCGCCGTCCAGGGTGACCACGCCGGTGTCCGGGGCGAGCAGGCCCGCGAGGATCCGCAGCAGGGTGGACTTGCCGGAGCCGTTGGGGCCGAGCAGGCCGACGGTGGCGCCGGGCGGCGGGGTGATGGCCACCCCGTCGAGGATGAGCCGGCCGCCCGCCTCCCGGCCGACCCGCTCGGCGCGCAGCCCTCCGGAACCGTTCAGGGTGTGGCTCATGGCGTGCTCCGGGTGCGGTACAGGACGAGGACGAAGGCGGGTACGCCGATCAGGGCGGTGACGACGCCGACCGGTACCTCCTGCGGGTCCAGGACCGTGCGGGCCAGGGTGTCGACCCAGACGAGGAAGATCGCGCCGGCGAGTGCGGTGACGGGCAGGAGGCGCCGGTGCCCGGAGCCGGTGAGCGCGCGGGCCGCGTGCGGGAGCACCAGGCCGACGAAGCCGATCGCCCCGGCCGAGCTGACGAGTGCCGCGGTCAGCAGGGCGGTGGTGCACAGCAGCACGATCCGGGTGCGGGCGACGTCGACGCCGAGCGCCGCGGCGGCGTCCTGCCCGAAGGCGAAGGCATCGAGCGTACGGGCGTGGGCCAGGCAGACGGTCAGGCAGACGGCGAGGACGGCGGTGCACAGGGCCACCTCGCTCCAGCCGACCCCGCTGAGCGAGCCGAGCAGCCAGAACAGCACCCCGCGGGTCTGCTCGGCGTCGGCGGAGGTCATCACGACGAAGGAGGTCAGGGCGGAGAAGAGCTGCATCGCGGCGACACCGGAGAGCACCACCCGGTCGGTGGTGGAGCCGAGGGTGTGGCTGAGCAGCAGCACCAGGGCGAACGAGCAGATGGCCCCGACGAAGGCCCCGGCCGACAGCGACACCGCTCCCCCGCCGACGCCCAGGACGACCACCACGACCGCCCCGGTGGAGGCCCCGGAGGAGACGCCGAGGACGAACGGGTCGGCGAGCGGGTTGCGCAGCAGGGACTGCATCACCGTGCCGCACACCGCGAGCCCGGCGCCGCACACGGCGGCGAGCAGGGTGCGGGGCATGCGCAGGTTCCAGATGATGCCGTCCCGGATCGGGCTCAGCTCCGAGGTGCCGAAGCCCAGGTGGGAGGCGACGGCGGACCAGACGTCGGGGACGGAGATCCGGGCGGGCCCGATCGTGACGGCGACCGCGACGGAGAGCAGCAGGAGCAGGAGACCGCCGATCCAGAGCAGCGCCGCGAGCGGGCCGCCGCTCCACACCGGGCCCGGCGCCACCCGTGGCGCGGGCGCCTTCGGGTCCACGGCCTCCCGCACCGCCCCCTTGCCGCCGCTCACCCCGTGGGCCCGAAGGTGCGCAGAGCGGCGGCGACGCTCTCCAGGCCCTCGACCGTCCGGATGGTGGGGTTCATGGCCTGGCCGCTGAGCAGCACGTACCGGCGGTTCCTGACGGCGTCCATGGTCCTGGTGACCGGGTTGGACTCCAGGAACTCGATCTTCTTCTCGGCGCTCTCGGCGGTCTGCGTCGTGCGGGTCAGGTCTCCGATGACCAGGACGTCGGGGTTGCGGTCGGCGACGGTCTCCCAGCTGATCTGGGGCCATTCGTCGTGGGTGTCGTCGAAGACGTTCTTCGCGCCGAGCTCCCGGGTGATGACACCGGGGGCGCCGCAGCAGCCCGCGAGGTAGGGGGCCTTGGAGTCGGAGAACCAGTAGAGGAGGGAGGTGTCCGACGCGTCGACGCCGTCGGTGGCCTTCTCCACGCGTGCCTGAAGCTTCTTCACCAGGGCGTCGCCGCGCTCGGGGACGCCGAACACCTGGGACAGTTCGCGGACTTCGGTGTAGACGCTGTCCATGGTGAGGGGTGCGGTACGGGCTCCGTCACCGCCGCCGCTGTTGTCCTTGCCGATGCAGTCGGCGGGCGAGATGTAGGTGGGGACGCCCAGCTTCTCGAACTGTTCGCGGGGGGCGACACCGCCCTTGGCGAGAGTGGAGGCGAAGGAGGCGGTGACGAGGTCGGGCTCCTTGTCGAGGACCTTCTCCGAGGAGGGCCGGTTCTCGGAGATGCGCTCGACGCTCCCGTCGGCCTTCTCCAGGCCCTTCATGACCGGGTCGGTCCAGGTGGCGGTGGCCGCGAGCCGGTCGGCGAGGCCGAGCGAGAGGAGGATCTCCGTCGATCCCTGGTCGACGGAGACGGCTCGCTGGGGCGGCGCCTTCACGGTGACGGTGCGCCCGCAGTTCTCGAGGGTGAGCGGGAAGCCGTCGGCCTGGCCGCCGCCGTCGGCGGACGACGTGGTGGACCCGCCGCCGCAGGCGGTGAGCAGGACGGCGCCCGCCGCGAGCAGGGCGGCGGTGCGTATCGGAGCAGGCGTGGACAGCACGGAGGACCTCGGTGTCTCTGGGCCCAGCCGCGGAGCCCGTCGTACGGTTCCCGTGCCCCGGTGCGGGGCGCGGGTGCCAGCAGGTCTTCGGACTCGGGTTCGTCCGGGCGGGACGCCTTCCCGGAGCACGTCCGTGCTCCAGTGGCCGTGGCCCCGCCCGTCCCCCTCACCGCTGCGCGTCAGTTCCGGTCTCGCACCGGATTCCCTGACCCCGTCGCTGGGGTTCGACTGGCCCCGGCAAGCTATCACGGCTCTTCGTGCAGCTCAGAGCCGGTACGCGGACCGGTCCGCGCGGGCCGGTGCGGCGCGGGATCGTCCCGCCGCACCGGCCCGGCCGCCCCTTTACGGAGCCTCCAGGGCGATCACCGCGTTCTGTCCGCCGAACCCGAAGGAGTGGCTGACGGCCCGCCGTACGGGCAGTTCGCGCGGGATCTTGGTGACGCAGTCGATGGTGAACCCGGGGTCGGGGGCGTCCAGGTTCGCGATCGGCGGGACGATGCCGTGCTGGAGGGTCAGGACGGTCAGCCCCGCCTCGATCGCGCCGGCCGCCCCCATGCAGTGGCCCAGTACGCCCTTGGGGGCGGTGACGGGCGGCCGGTGCGGGTAGGCCCGGCTGATGAGGGCGGCTTCCGTCGCGTCGTTCAGGGGGGTCGAGGTCCCGTGCGCGTTGACGTGGTCGACGTCTTCGGCCCGCCAGCCCGCGTCGGCCAGCGCCGCGTCGACGGCGGCCTGTGCGACCTGCCCGGAGGGGTGCGGGCTGGTGGGGTGGTGGGCGTCGGTCGTGGCGCCGGCGCCGGCCAGCAGCGCCCGGGGGGCCGCTCCCCTGGCACGGGCGTCGGCGGCCCGCTCCAGGACCATGATCGCGGCGCCTTCGCCCATGACGAGTCCGGCCCGGTCGGCGGCGAAGGGGCGGCAGAGGCGGGCGGGGTCCCCGTCCCCCGGTGCCGCCGCGCCCGAGCGGGCGAAGCCGGTCATGGCGATGGGGAAGACGGTCGACTCGGTGGCTCCGGCGATCGCGATGTCGCACCGGCCCAGCGCCAGCATGTCGCGGGCCACGGAGAGGGCGGTCACCCCGGAGGAACAGGCCGTGCACGGTGCCAGGCTGGGGCCCGTGGCCTTCATCTGGATGGCGATCTCGGCCGCGGGCATGCTCGGGATGGTGAGCAGGATGCCCGAGGGCGAGGTGGCCTCGGGGCCGCGCCGCTCCAGGGCGACGGCCTGATCGGTGAGTCCGGCGGATCCTCCGCTGCTGGTGCCGACGACGACGGCGACGCGGGCGCCGTCCCAGCGGGCGGGGTCGAGCCCTGCGTCGGTCACCGCCTCCCGTGCGGCGAGGACGGCGAGCTTCACGTACCGGCCCATGCGGAAGGCGGTGCGGCCGCCCACCGCGTCGTCCAGGTCGATGCCGGAGACCGTGCAGGCGAAGTCGACGGCGCAGCCGTGCAGTTCGGGGACGGTGCGCGCGAAGGACTCCCCGCGGCGGACCCCGTCCCAGGTGGTGTCGGTGGTGTGGCCGGCCGGGGTGATCATCCCCAGGCCGGTGACGGCGATGGCGGGTCGGTTCATCGGGTGTTGCTCACCGGCACCGCACTGCCCGCCGCCTCGCCGCCGACGGCCGCGTCGATGAACGCGGAGATGTCGGCCAGCGTGGCGTCCTTGTAGAGCTTCTCGGAGTCGGCGGTGATGCCCAGGGTCTCCTTGATGATGACGGCGAACTCCGCGACCGCCAGGGAGTCCATCTCCAGGCTGTCCATCGTGGAGTCCGGCAGGATTTCGACTACGGGCACCTTGAACGTCGCGGTCAGCACCTCGGTGATCTTCGGGTGGATGGTCTGGGTCTTCACGGTGTTTCCTCTCATCGGCGGCTCATCGGCAGCTCGTCGGCGACTTGATGAAGGGCGGGTGGTCGAACGCGACCCCACCGCCCGATGTAACTGGATGACGATCCTCCGGTTACGCCTTGGGGCGAACCGATTCGTCTACGCTCACCTGCGGCTTCTCGAACCATCGGGAGAGCATCGATGTGGTTCCCCAGTACGCCAGCAGCACTCCGCGGGTACCGAGCGCCGCCACCTTCTCGCGCAGCGGACGGCGCTTGCTGCCACAGGCGGGCCGGCGGAATCCCGCCGTGCGGCCCCGGTGCCACGGCCCTTCCGGGTCGTCGTAGGCGTCCGCGTAGCCGGGGCCCGCGATCGGCCAGTCCGACATCAGGCGCTCCGGCAGCGCGAACGACTTCACCAGGTCGGGGGCGTGCCGGGCCACGGTCGCGATGAGCCGCTCCACCGCGTCGGGCAGCAAGGTGACCTGTTCGGCGGTCAGCCGTCCGGCCGCCAGCAGGTCACCGCTGTTGCGGGCGACCCACTGGAGGGCGAAGAGCCGGTGGAGTTCGGTCAGGCGCTCGCGGGCCGGCCCCTCGGGCAGGGAGGCCGCGGCCTGCTCGTACGCCTCGCTCGCCTGCCGGTAGCCGTACGCCTCCACCCCGCGCAGCGCGGGACCCGACGCCGCGTTCCACCGGCCGAGCGGGTCGCCGGCCGGGGCGGCCCTCATCCGCTCCCGGGCGCGGTCGAACCAGATGTCCTCCACCGCGGCGAGCAGCCGGCCCAGGAAGCGGGGGTCGTCCAGCTCGCCGGGCCGCCCGTCCTCCTCGTCCTCGCGGACCGTGACGCTGAACAGCATCTCGGCGGCGGCCTTGGCGTGTACGGCGAGGTTGTCGCCCTCGGCGGTGATCGCGCCTTCGATGCCGGTGAACAGCTCGGTCATGCCGTTGTTCTCCAGCAGCCCCTGCGCCCCGCACCGCTCCCGGCACTCGACGATGACGCCGCGCGCCTGCCAGGTGATCCACCCCTTGGCGACGGCGACCAGGCGCTCCGCCTCGTTCCGGTCGGGTTCGGGGGCGGACTCCCAGCGGTCCAGCGCCCTGCGGTGCAGCAGGCTCATGGCGAAGACGGTGGCCATCGCCCCGGCCAGCGGGCCGTGGTGGGAGCGGTGCTCGTAGACCGGCATCCGCTGGGGGGCCCGCGGCCCGGAGACCAGCCGGTGGCCCGCGTAGCGGACGGCGATGGCGAGGCTGACCCGGGCGGAGCCGACCGCGCAGGCGCTCATCGAGAGCTTGCCGGGGGTGACCCGCCCGATGGAGAGCAGGAACCGCCTGCGCTTGCTGGCCAGTTCGCTGGTGAACCGCCCGTCCTGACCGACCCGCCCCTGGTCCCCCGCGAGCAGTGCCTCGCGCGGGACGAAGTACCGGTCGAAGGAGGTCAGGCAGTGGTCGACCGGGGAGCCCATCCGGGCGGGCAGCCGCCGTACCCGTACGCCGGGCAGGGCGCTGACCTCGTCGGTGAGCGGGGCGAGGAAGAGGAAGACCCCGTGGTCCGTGCCGTCGGCGACGAGCCGGGCGGCCACCACGCCGGTCTTGGGGCCCCCGGCGGGGCTGGTGTTGGGCATGAACTTCTGGGCTCCGGCGTGCGGGGTGTGCAGGACGAAGCCGTCGCGTTCGGGGTCGTACGTCGCGGTGGTCTCGACGGCCGCCGCGTCGTTGCCGTGCGCCACCTCCGTACAGAGGAAGGTGCCGATGGACCGCAGCTCCAGGAAGTCCGAGAGGTCGCGCGGTGTGCGCGGGTCGTGGTCGAGGAGGCTGCCGAGGAAGAGGTTGTAGTGGATGCCGGCGACGGTGGTCAGCGACGGGTCGACCGGGCCGAGCCATTCGTGCAGGGCGGCCAGTGCGCGGGGGTCGGCGGCCAGCCTGGCGCCGCAGTCGAGCGTGTCGTTGAGGATGCGGAGCCGGTGGTAGGCGAGGTCGAGCCGTTCGTCGGGGGTGCCGCCACCGGAACGCCGAAACGGTTCTGTCGTGAGCAGCCGACGCCAGAACGCGTGCTCCTGGCGGAAGTTGTCGCCGTAGAGCACTCGGGTGAGCAGAGCGTCCGTGGAGGGCAGGGATGGTTCATGCATGGATACGGTCACGACAGAGTAACGATCAAGGAACGGTGAGGACACCCCTCACCGTTCCCGAACAGCCCTGCGGGGTCAGGTGCGTTGGAAGGCGAGCGCCACGTTGTGCCCGCCGAAGCCGAAGGAGTGGCTCACCGCCCGCTCGACCCGCTGGTGGCGGGGCTCCTTCACCACGCAGTCGAGCGGGAAGGCGTCGGGGAGGGAGTCCAGATTGGCGATCGGCGGGATGAGGGAACGTTCCAGCGTCAGGACGGTGGCGACCGCCTCGATCGCGCCCGCCGCCGCGAGGGTGTGTCCGACGACGCCCTTGGGCGCGGTGACCGGCGGGCGGTGCGGGAAGAGCCGGGAGATGAGGGCGGTCTCCATGGCGTCGTTGAGGGGGGTGGAGGTGCCGTGGGCGTTGATGTGGTCGACATCGCCCGGCGCCCAGCCCGCCCGGTCCAGGGCCTCCTGCACCGCGCGCTGGGCACCGCGCCCGTCGGGGGCCGGGGCGGTGGGGTGGTGGGCGTCGGTGCTGGAGCCGGCCCCGGTGAGCAGGGCGCGTGCCCGTCCGCCCCGGGCGCGGGCCGACTCCTCGCGCTCCAGGACGAGCATGGCGGCGCCCTCGCCGATCACGAAGCCGTCCCGGTCGGCGGCGAACGGCCGGGAGGCGCCCGCCGGGTCGGCGGTACGGGTGGAGAGCGCGCCCATCCGGGCGAACGCGGTCACCACCAGGGGCGTCAGCACCGACTCTGCGCCCCCTGCCACCACCACGTCGCAGGAGCCGCCGAGCAGCAGGTCGCGGGCGACGGCGACGGCGGTGGCCCCGGAGGCGCAGGCGGTGGCGGGGGCGAGGCTCGGACCGCCCGCCTTCAGGGCGATGGCGACCTCGCCCGCCGCCGCGTTGGGGATCATCATGGTGACGAGCAGCGGGGAGACCGCCGCGGGCCCCGACGCCGCCAGCTTCGCGGCGTTGTCCACGAGGACGGAGACGCCCCCGACGCCGACGCCGAGCACCACGCCGACCCGGTGGCCGTCCCACACCGCCGGGTCGAGACCGGCGTCGGCGACGGCCTGCCGGGCCGCGACGACGGCCAGCTTCACGAACCGGGCCATCCGCCACACCGAGCGGCCGCCCACCGCCTCGTCCAGGTCGATCGAGTCGGCCGGACAGGCGAAGTCGACCGGGAGACCGGCCAGTTCATCGCATCGCCGGGCGGTGGAGCGCCCGGAGCACAGCCCTTCCCAGAAGCTGTGCTCGTCAGCCCCCGCGGGCGTCACCAGGCCGACCCCCGTCACCGCGACGGCGGCGCCTGCGCCGGCTCCGGCGCCCTGATCAGCGGAGTGCGACATGCTGTGTTCCTTCCGTAGAATCCGTGGAAATGGTCTGCGGGGTCCCCGGCCATCGAAGTGCCGCCGAACCCCAGGTCAATCCGCCCCCGAACGCGGTCAGCAGCACCCGGTCCCCGCCGTGCAGCAGCCCCCGGCCCGCCGCGTCGGCCAGGGCGAGGGGGATGGAGGCGGCGCCGGTGTTGCCGACCCGCTCCAGATGGGTGACGCAGCGCCGCGGCCCGATACCGACCCGGTCCGCGACCGCGCGCAGGATCCGGGCGTTGGCCTGGTGCGGCACGAAGTGGTCGACCTCGGCCGGGTCCCAGCCCACCCGCGCCAGCAGCACGCGGCAGGAGTCGGTCATCCGCTCGACGGCGTGCTGGTAGACGGTCGCGCCCCGCATACGGAAGTACGCGTCGCCCGGTGCGGGCGGTCTCCCGCCGGACCGGGCGCGGGCACCGCCGCCGGGGACGGTGATCAGGTCGTGGCCGGTGCCGTCGCTGCCCAGGTCGAAGGCGAGCAGCTCCCCGGGGTCACCGGTCCGCCCGGCCGCCACCAGGGCCGCGCCCGCCCCGTCGCCGAAGACGACACCGGCCGAGCGGTCGGCGGGGTCGAGCCAGGTGGAGTAGACGTCGGCGCCGACCAGCAGGACGCGCCCGTAGAGCCCCGAGGCGATCAGCCCGTGGCACAGGGCGAGCCCGTAGACGAAGCCGCTGCACACGGCGGCGATGTCCAGCGCCGGTACGGTGCCGAGCCCGAGCCGGGCCGCGAGGGCGGGCGCGGTGCCGGGGCAGAGGTGGTCGGGGGTGGCGGTGGCGAGGACCACCGCCTCGACGGGTCCGGCCGCCGGGGAGCCCGCGAGCAGCCGGGAGGCCGCCTCGTAGGCGAGGTCACCGGTGGCGGCCCCGGGCGCGGCACGGTGCCGGCTGCCGATGCCGGTGCGGCGGCGGACCCAGGCGTCGTCGACGCCCCAGTCGGCGGGGAGCAGGTCGTTGCCGACCGGCTCCCCCGGCACCCAGCCCGCCACGCTCTCCAGCACGGCCGTGCGTCCGCCGTCTCCCGGTAAGCCGCGTCCCCGCGCCCGCGGCCCCGCCCCGCTGTCCGCTGTCCCTGTACTCGCCACCTGTCGCCCCGATCCCGTTGTCATACTGCGGCCGGTTGACGAACGGCGGGACGCCTGGCGAGGGTGCGTTCGACTGGGCCGAACGGGTCATGACGGCTTGTCAGTTACCGGCGAGCGCCGTCCCGAGCTCCGATGCGTCGGGCGGGTTGGCCCCGGCCCGGGAGACGGTCACGGCGGCGGAGGCCACCGCATGGCGCAGTACGTCGGTGAGGGTGTCCCGGTCCACGGCGTGCAGCCGCTCCCGCGCCCCGGCGCCGAGGAGGCCGTGCGCGGCGAGGGCGTGGAGGGCCCCCGACATGAAGGCGTCGCCCGCGCCGACGGTGTCCACGACGTCGACGGGCGCGGCCTCCACCGTGATGGGCCCGCCGGGCAGGAGGGCCAGGGCCCCGTCACCGCCCCGGGTGACGAGGACGACGGCGGGCCCGTGCTCCAGCCAGCGCGCCGCGACCTTCTCCGCCTCCTGTCCCGGGTACAGCCACTCCAGGTCCTCGTCGCTCGCCTTGACCAGGTCGCTCAGAGCGACGCACTCCTCGACCCGGGCCACGGCCGCCGCGTGGTCGCCCATGAGGGCGGGCCGCACGTTGGGGTCGTAGCTGACGGTCGCGGTGGTCCGGGCGCCCCGCACGATGTCCAGCACGGTGGCCGCCCCCGGCTCCACCACCGCGCCGATCGACCCGGTGTGCACATGGCCCGGGGCGGGTTCGACGGCGACCGGGGCGAGGGTCCAGGCGATGTCGAAGGCGTACGAGGCCCGCCCGGCCCCGTCCAGGGTGACGACGGCCGACGGGGTGGGGGCGGGGGTGCCGTCGGTGCGGACGGTGACTCCGGCGGAGGCCAGGTGGTCCGCGATGAGCCGCCCGTTCCCGTCGGGGCCGAGCTGGGTGAGGAGGGTGGTGCGGTGGCCGAGGCGGGCCAGGCCGTAGGCGACGTTGGCGGGGCTGCCGCCGGGGTGGGCCCTGTCCTCCCGGTCCGGCAGCCGGACGATGTCGGCGACGCATTCACCGACGACCAGCAGTTCGCTGTGGTCGAGCATGGGGGTGGATCTCCTCAACTGCTGTGACGTGGGTGTCCTCGAGTCCTCCGCACCCATTGAGCCCGATCCTGCCCCTCGGGCGGAAGCCACCCGGGGCGTCGGTCACCGTCCGGTCGCCGTTCAGGCGTCGATACGGCCGAAACGGGCGGGGGCCGGTGGCGGCGCCGTGGCCGCCACGCTGTCCGGGCGGGGTTTCGCGGGGGCTGCCCGGCGGACCCAGAGCAGGGCGACGGCCAGCACGACGGCGGCGGCCAGCAGCCAGGGCAGCGGGCCGAGCGGCAGGGTCCCGGCGGCCAGTCCGGCACCGGCGGCGACGAGTTGCAGGGCCAGCGACTGGACGGAGAGGGCGGTGGCGCGGCCGGCGGCGTCGACCCGGTGGTGGAGCAGGTCGTTCGTGTTGGGGCCCGCGATGCCGAGCCCCAGATAGACCAGCCCGTATCCGCTGACGGCGGCCGTCGTGGCGAAGGGGTTCGTCGAGCCGGTGGTGACGCCGAGCAGGGTGAGCCCCAGCGCCACCACCCCGCCCCCGGCCAGCACGGCACGCTCGCTGCTACGGGCCAATCGGGCTGCCAGAGGGGCGAGTTGGCTGCCGAGGGCGGAGCACAGGAATCCGGCGCAGGCGAGCCCGGCGAAGAGTACGGCTCCGGATTCGGCCGTCCCCATGAGGGCGGCGGCCCGGCCCGGGGTGAGCAGTTCGACGGCCGCCAGGGCGGCGCCGGCGGCGGCGGCGGTCAGCAGGATGCGCCGGATCAGGGCGTCCCGGGCGCCGAGCCGGAGCCCGGCGGCGATGGCGGCGGGCACCTGGCCGACGACCCCGCGCAGGGTGGCCGGGGGCCGGGGCGGTTCGGGCAGGGCGCTCAACACGTAGAGCACGAAGACGACTTCGACCAGCGCGCCGAGGAGGGCGGGTACGGAGAGCGGGATGACGAGCCCGCCGCTCGCCTCGGTCAGCCACTCCGCCGCACCGGGGCCGAGGCCGAGCAGCCAGGGCAGCCCGCCGCCGAGCAGGGTGCCGAGCGCGAGGGCGGCCGAGGTGGCGGAGCTGCCGCGCGCCAGGCCCGTACGCAGGTCGGCGCCGGGGCCTGCGTGGGCGTGCACGGTGTCGACGTACCAGGCCTCGGCGGGGCCGCTGGACAGGGCGCGGGCGGATCCCATCAGGGCCATGCCGAGCACGATGGCCCAGGGAGCGGTGGCGAGGCCGAAGAGGGCGAAGGCGGTGCAGTTGAGCAGCCCGGCGGTGGCCAGGACCGCGCGCCGGCCGATGGCGTCGGAGAGGCTGCCGGTGGGCAGCTCCATCGCGGCGGCCGTGAGGGAGTGCACGGCGAAGAAGCCGGCGATGGCGGCCAGGCCCATGCCCCGGTCGGTGAAGAGGAGCACCCCGGTCGCGATGGACATGCCGATGGGGAGCCAGAAGAGGAACGAGACCACGACGAACCGGCGGCGCGCGGTCAGCGGGTCCAGGCCGCGTCCGGCGGGGGCGGCCGGGTGCGGTATCGGCGCGTCCGTACCAGGCCGCGGGTGCCCGGTTCCGCCGCTCACAAAGGGCTCCCCTCGGCGCCGGGGGCCGGCTCCGGCGCGAGCGGGAGTCCGGCCGTGAACACCACGACCTGTTCGGCACGGGGGTCGCCCTCGTCGCGGGCGGACAGTTCGGCCGTCTTCGCGGCGACCGCCTCCCACAGCTCGGTCAGCGACTCGGGGGTCAGCCGGGGCAGGCTGTCGCCCATACCGGCCGGCTCCTGCCAGGCGCTGTCGAGCCGGCCGCTCTCCAGGTCGGCCTCGTGCCGGGCCAGCGCACGCTCCAGGTGTTCGAGCTGGCGGCGGCGGATCGCGCTGAGCGCACTGCGGCCGCCGGGGGCGCGGTGCATGGCCTCGTTGCTCCACGAGGTGAGGGTGTGCACGGACTTCCAGCGACGCTCGCGGCCGTCGCGGTGGTCGGCCTCGGTGACGAACGCGTACTTGGCGAGCACCCGCAGGTGGTAGCTGGTGGAGGCCGAGGACTCCCCCGTCCGCGCGGCCAGCTCGCTGGCGGTGGCCGGCCCGTGCTGCCGCAGCAGCCCGAGCAGCTCGATCCGCAGGGGGTGGGTGAGGGCCTTGAGCGCGGGTCCGTCGCGGTCGGGATCGAGTACGCGGCGCGTTGGTTCCTGGTCCATGGCAGCAGCGTAGGACGGATCACCCACTTTCCCAAAGTATTTTTGCAGAATATTTTTTGGGGAGTTGTTCCCGCCCCGTCAGCCGGACCGCGCCCGGAGGATCGCGATGGCCTCCCGGCACCAGTCCCGGTTGGCGCGCTCGAAGTCGAGGCCGCGGCGGCAGGTGAGATAGGGGCCGATCCGCTCGCCGTGGCGCAGGAACTCCTCCTCCGCCCGGTCTCCGCGCATCCCCTTCAGCAGCGCCTCGAACTGCCCGGCCTTGGCCTCGGAGAACGCGGCCCGTTCCGTGAGCCGGGCGATGAGTTCGCCGGGGTCGAGGTGGTCGGCCGCCTGGACCTTGACGAGCAGGTCGTCCCGGATGAACGAGGGCTTGGCGGCGGCGGTCGCGAACCGCTCCAGCTCGGCGAGACCGTCACCGGTGACCCGGAAGAGGCGCTTGTTGGGCCGGGTGTCCTGCACGACCTCGCGCCCGGCGACCAGGCCCTCCTTCTCCAGCCTGGCAAGCTCGGCGTACACCTGCTGGGGCTGCGCGTGCCAGAAGTTGGCGACGCCCAGGTCGAACGCCTTGGCCAGCTGGTATCCGCTCAGCTCCTCGTCGAGCAGCGCCGCCAGCACGGCGTGGCGCAGGGCCATCGGACCACTTCCTTCCCGTCCGCGCGCCCGGTGTGCCCGCGGCCGGCCGCCGCCGGACCCCTGCCCAGGAGCGCGCGTCCATGATAGTCATGAAACTGACTACTCATATTCATGAGTAGTCACTTTCCCGAGCAGCACCCTGGAGGAGACGCCATGACCACCGCAGTGGACCGCTTCCGCGCAGCCGTCGACGCCCGTGACCTCGACGCCCTGGACGACCTGTTCACCGAGGACGTCCGGCTCTACAGCCCGGTGAAGTTCACCCCGTTCGAGGGCAGGCCGACGGTGCTGGGGCTCTTCGGGGTCCTCCTGCGTACGTTCGAGGACTTCCGTTACGTCGGAGAGTTCGCCGGCACGGCGCAGACCAGCGCGGACGGGGCGCAGGCCCCGGCCGCGGTCCTGCTCTTCCGGGCGACCGTGAACGGCAAGGAGATCCACGGCATCGACCTGGTCCACCTCGCCGAGGACGGGCGGATCAAGGAGTTCACCGTGATGGTCCGCCCCCGGTCCGCCGTGCACGCACTCGGCGAGGCGGTCCTCGCCGGGCTCGTGGCCGACGGGCTGGTCCCCGCGCCGTAGAGGCGGCTACCCCTCCAGCGCGTCCGCGACCAGGCCGAGGAAGCGGGCGTGGTCGCGGGGGCCGAACAGCGGCTCCGGGTTCCACGGCACGACCGGCGCCCCGCCGTCCCAGCGCAGCTCGTCGAGCGGGGCGGCATGGGCGCGGATGTCGGTCAGGATCACGTCGGGGCGCAGCGCCAGGGTCTCCGTCCGGTCGAGTGTGGACCAGTTGGCCCCGGGGCCCGGGGCCGGCTCCACCAGCCGGACGCCGAGCCCGGTCAGGACGCGCAGCTCGGGCCACATCGCGGGGCGGGCGACGTGGGCCTGGTCGGGTCCGGCCGGGGAGAGGGCGAGAACGCGGGGCGCGTCGGCCGGGCCGGCGGCGGCGACGGCCCGCAGCCGCTCCCGGGCGGCGTCGAGGTCGGCGTCCACGTCGGCCCGGTGCTCGGCGCCGAGCGAGCGGGCCAGCTCGGCGAACCGGTCGCCTATCTCCTCGAACGTACGGGCCTGGCTCACATCGATGACGACGACCGGGACCCGCTCCTCCAACGGCTTGGCGGTCTCCGGCGCCAGCCCGTACACATGACCCCCGCCGTAGCTCACCGCGACCACCAGATCCGGTCCGCCGCTCAGCAGCCGCTCCACGTCCAGCGCGCCGCCGGCGCCGGCGTACGCGACCTCGTCCAGCGGAAGCGTCCCGGTCTTGGCCCGGTCGGGCTCGGGGCCGTCATGGCCGGAGCCGAAGATCCCCTGCGGCCGGACGCCCAGGCCCCACAGCGTCGCCCCGGCCTGGACATAGGCGAGCACCCGCTCCGGGCGCCGGGGGGCCGTCGACAGCTGACCCCGGTCGTCGGAGAACCGCCATTCGCTCTGTTCCGTCACGTCACACACGCCCCTCTGCCGCCGACTGCCGTACTGCTCGTGCGAGTTCGTACACGTGTACCTGCCCACCTCCTCACCGCCACACCCCTCGACCCGGCCTCAACCTTCGTACCGCCCGGTATCCGACGCGACGGGCGGCCGAGTTCACCCGGTGTTAGAAAGGGAACACACTCGGTCACCAGGGCGTCCCCCTCCGCCCGCCCTCTCCGGATGGAGCCAACTCCCCATGCGTGCACCCCGCTTCAAGGCGACTGCGGCCCTCGGCCTCGCCGCCGCCCTCTGCGCCGCCCCCTTCCTCGCCGACACCTCGGCAAGCGCGCCGGCCACTCCTGCCACTTCGGCGGCTTCGGCGGCGATGCGCTGCCCTGTCGTCGATGTGATGGTGGTCTACACACCCAAGGCCGCGCAGCGACTCGGCGGCGAGCACCGGGTCCCGGCGTCGGCCCAGCGGATCGCGACCCGGATGAACCGCTCGCTGGCGGCGGACGGGCTCTGCGGGGTGATCAGGGTCATCCATCCGTACACGGCGAGGGGTTACGACGGTTCGGAGGAGTTCCGCGCCGCGCACGCCGTGCTGAAGAACCACAGCTCGGGGCTCGGACGCCAGGTGCACGAGCAGCGCCGGCGGTACGGCGCCGACCTGGTGACCCTCGTCGTGGAACGGGCCGAACGGGGCGGCGGCACCGCCGACTACACGTCCGCCCTCGACAGCTCCAGCGACGAGTACGCGTACGCGGTCGTCGAGGTCGACGGCATCGAGCTGGATTCGGCGAGCCACGAGATCGGGCACAACCTGGGCCTGGCCCACGACCGCAGAACGCTGACGTCCGACGCCGGCGGTTCGATGAACGTCAGCCGCACCCGGCCGTACAACACCGGCTGGATCACCGACGACGGTCGGCACTACACGATCATGGCGTACCAGGCCTCGTGCGGCCTGCACTGCAAGCGCGTCAGCCGCTTCTCCAGCGCGCAGGGGAGCTGGAAGGGGCACCGGCTCGGCGACGCGTCGAACGACAGTGTGCGGGTGCTGCGCGAGACGATGCCGATCGTCGCCGGTTACCGTTCGAAGGCCTGACCGGCCGGGCCCCGCCCGCGACCGGATCGAACCGTCATGCCGCCACGACAAGGACCCCGCCATGGACCGCATGCGCGCCGTGCGCCTGCACCTGCCCACCCGCACCCTCTCCGTCCAGGAGGTGGCGAAGCCGGTGCCGGGTCCGGGCGAGGTGCTGGTCAAGGTGGGAGCCGCCGGGGTCTGCCTCTCCGACGTGCATCTCGTGGACGGCACGCTCACGCCCCTGTATCCGGAGGGGGACACCGTCACCCTGGGCCATGAGGTCGCCGGGACGGTCGAGGCTCTGGGGCCCGGTACCGACGGCTGGACGGCCGGGCAGCGGGTGGTCCTCCAGGCGGGCGAGCGGCGCGGGGGCCGGACGCACACGCGGGGTGTCGACTACGACGGCGGCTGGGCCGAGTACGCCCTCGCCTCCGCCGCCACCCTCGTCGCCCTGCCCCTCACCCTCTCCTTCGACCAGGCGGCGATCATCCCGGACGCGGTCTCCACCCCCTGGGCGGCGGTGACCGGTACCGGTGACGTACGCCCGGCACAGGCCGTCGGGGTCTGGGGCGCGGGCGGGCTCGGGGCACACGCCGTGCAGCTGCTGCGGGCCGTCGGCGCGTACCCGGTGATCGCGGTGGACCCGGCCCCCGCGGCCCGCGGCCGGGCTCTGCACTTCGGGGCCGACCTGGCGCTGGACTCCGGCGACCCGCGCCTGCGCGAGCTGGTGCTCGGGGCGACGGGCGGCGCGGGCGTGGAGGCGGCCTTCGACTTCGCGGGCGCTCCCCCGGTCCGCGAGCAGGCGCTGAGCGTGCTCGCGCCCAAGGGGCGGCTGGTGCTGGTCGGGCTGAGCGACCAGCCGCTGACGGTCACCCACTCCACCCGGTTCAGCTATCTCCAGCACCGGATCCTGGGCCACTACGGCTCCGAGGAGCACCATGTGGCGCAGCTCGTCCGGCTCGCCGAGGGCGGGCGGCTGGACTTCTCCCGGTCGATCACCGACGTACTGCCCCTGGAGGAGGCGGCGACGGCGGTACGGCGGATGAAGACCAAGGAGGGCGACCCGGTCCGCCTCATCCTGCGGCCGTAGCGGGCTCCTTCTCCGGTTCCGGGCGGTCCAGCTCCACGTTGAACTGGGCGCCGGAGAGCAGGGAGAGGTTGGCGAACCAGACCCAGATCAGGAAGACCACCAGGCCGGCGAGGGAGCCGTAGAGCCTGCTGTAGCTGCCGATCTGGGTGGCGTAGAGGGCGAAGAGCGCCGATGCGGTGAGCCAGAGGAACGCGGCCAGCACCCCGCCGGGCAGGCCCCGGCGGACACCGCGCGCGGAGCGGGGGCCGGTGCTGAACAGGACCATGATCAGGCAGGCGACGAGGCAGAGCAGCACCGGCCACTTCAGGACCACCCACAGGGATTCGCCCTCGTGGGGCAGTCCGACGCGCCGGCCGAGCCAGCGGGCCAGGGGGCCGGTCAGGACGAGGGCGAAGGCGCTGGTCATCAGGAGGACGAGCAGACCGATCGCCGAGACGACGATGATGTGCGCCTGCCGCAGGGGCGGGCGGTTGTCCCGCACGTCGTGCATGGCGTGCATCGCGCGGCGGAAGACCGCGAGGTAGCTGCACGCGGACCACACGGCGCTCACCGACCCGGTCCCGACCAGCAGCCAGACCGCGGTGCGCTGCTCGGTCGCCGCCTCCAGGGGACGGCGCAGCGCCTCGCCGGACTCCGCGGGGGCGAAGGCGGTGATGTCGGCGATCAGGGCGGTGGTCGCGTCGGGGTTGGCGAGCCCGATCACGGAGACGGTGACGAGGAGCGCCGGGAGCAGCGCGAGGATGGCGTAGTAGGTGAGGGCGGCCGCCCAGTCGGTGATGTCGTCGTTCCACAGCGAGACCGGGGTGCGGCGCAGGGCGGTGAGCCAGTGACGGGGCGTGCGGGGGCGCCCGGCGGCGGGGGCGGTGCGTTCCGTGGCTGCGGCGGTCGGGGTGGGCAAGCTTCTACTCCGGGGACGTGGTCGGACGCGGCGGGCGGGGTGCTCGTCCGTCGGACGCCCCGGCTTCCCTCGATCCTCTCCTGCCACGCCCTCGCCCGGACACACCTGCCCGGAGCGTTCCGGCTGTGCGGCCCGGGTGCGGGCCTCCCGGCCGCGGTGCGGGCTTGCCTGCGGTTACGGCCCCGGCGCTACGGCCCGGCATGCGGCCTCGGTCGCCGGTACGGCCCCGACGCTGCGGCCTCGGCGTGCAGCGCCGGTCGCCGGTACGGCCCGGCACGCGGCCCCGGTCGCCGGTACGGCCCGGCATGCGGCCCCGGCGTGCGGCCCTGCGTGCAACCCCGGCTCTACGGCCCCGGCGGTCAGTCGTTGACGGCCGTGAGCAGGACCACCGCGTCCTGGAGCGCCAGCAGCCCGTGCCGCTCCTGCGGGATCGGGTGGAGCGTGCCGGCCGGGAGCTCCGCGTCGCCGGAGTCGGCGGTGAGGCGGACCGTACCGTGCAGCACCAGCAGGGAGGCGGCGGGCGGCGCGTTGTGTTCGTCGAGCGCCGAGCCGGAGGTGAGGGCGATCACCGTCTGGCGCAAGGGGGGTTCCTGGATGAGGAGACGTGCGCTGCGGCCGTGCGCGGAGGCGCGGGCGGCGGTCAGGTGCTCCTCGGCGAGTGCGTTGAGGTCATCCATGCTGCCCACTCTGCCGCACCCCCTCCCGCCTCGCGATCCTGCCGGGGTCCGCTGGGCGGGAAGGAGTGGATCACGGGGCGGGAGGACGGCCTGGGGAGCCTGGAACGGACCCATTCGCTGACCGCAGGATTCCCTTCACCTGTCGCAATTAACCGACACCTGAGCGTATAAGTCGGTGGTTCCGCCGCGACGGCTCAGCGGGGCGCCTTCGCAGTCGAGCCGCGCACCACCAGCTCCGGCTCGAAGAGCAGCTCACCGGGGGGCACCGCGCCGCCCTGGATCCCCGCGCAGAGCAGTTCGACGGCGGCCCGGCCCATGGCCTCGATGGGCTGGCGGATGGTGGTGAGCGGGGGCTCGGTGCAGCTCATGAAGGCCGAGTCGTCGAAGCCCACGACCGAGACGTCCGCCGGCACCCCGAGGCCGCGCCTGCGGGCCGCCCGGACCGCGCCCAGCGCCAGCGGGTCACTGGCGCAGATGATGCCGGTGACACCCCGCTCCAGCAGCCGGGAGGCGGCTGCCTGGCCGCCCTCCAGGGAGAACATCGAGCGCTCGACGTCCTCCTCGACCAGCTGCCCCGCGGTGGCCGCCGCCACGGAACGGGCCGCCGCCAGCTTGCGGCGCGAGGGCACATGGTCTGACGGGCCGATCACCACGCCGATGCGCTCGTGGCCGAGGGAGGCCAGGTGGCGCCAGGCCCGCTCGATGGCGACCGCGTCGTCGCAGGAGACACAGGGGAAGTCGAGGCCTTCTATGGGGGCGTTGATCAGCACGACGGGGATGCGCCGCTCGGCGAGCCGGTGGTAGTGCTCGTGGGCCTCGTCGGCCTGGGCGAAGAGACCGCCGGCGAAGACCACCCCGGAGACCTGCTGCTGGAGCAGCAGGTCCACGTAGTCCGCCTCCGAGACACCGCCCTTGGTCTGGGTGCACAGGACCGGGGTGAGCCCCTGCTGCGCCAGCGCGCCGCCGATCACCTCGGCGAAGGCCGGGAAGATCGGGTTCTGCAGCTCGGGCAGGACGAGCCCGACCAGCCGGGCCCGCTCCCCGCGGAGTTGGGTGGGGCGCTCGTAGCCGAGGACGTCCAGGGCGGTGAGAACCGACTGCCGGGTGGTACGGGACACCCCGGGCTTGCCGTTGAGCACCCGGCTCACCGTGGCCTCGCTGACCCCAACCTTCTTGGCAACCTGAGCAAGTCGTCGCGTCATGACCGCAAGGCTAACGCAAGCAATGCAAGCCTTGGACTTTCCGATGCAAGGAATCTACGCGGAAGGGGCGCTTCCCGTCAGTCGGGAGGCGCCCCTTCATCTGTTCTCCCGTCTCCTTTCTACGGGTTGATGTTGATCTTGAAGTTGGGAGTGGTGTTCCTGATGTCCTCGGCGTTGTCGCTGAGCCTCAGACCGTTGAAGGTGACCTCACCGACCGCGGGACCCTGGCCCGCCTCCGGCATCTCGTTGGCCCACAGCCCGAACCCGGACTTGGCGTCGAAGGCGTCACCGCTCTTACGCGCACCGGAGATGGAGATGTCGGTGAGCACGGTGTCCTTGATCGGGAACTGCGGCTGTCCGCCGACGTAGTTCGTCTGGAACATGATCCCGCTGTACGTCGGATCGACGATGTCCACGTTCGAGATCCGGATGCCCTGGAACACCTTGGAGGCCGAGAAGAGCCAGATCCCGGGGAAGGTCTGCGATCCCCAGAAGTGGCCGCCGGAGCGGACGATCGAGACGTTCTCGATCCTCGTCGGCTCGGTCCCGAAGCCGTTCATCGGGTAGCCGAAGTCCAGCGAGCTGACGGTGATCCCGGAGTAGACCAGGGTGTCGGCGATGTGGATGTTGCGGAAGGTGTTGTCGTAGCCGCCGTAGACGGCCACGCCCGCCGCGCGCCAGGTCAGGATCGAGGTCAGGTTCTCGTAGATGTTGTTCTTCATGTCCGCTCCCCCGGCGTCGATCGCCGAGAAGAGCGCGAAGCTGTCGTCACCGGTGGCGCGTGCCTCGATGTTGGTCACGAGGTTGTCGGTGGACCCGTTGGTCATGTTGATGCCGTCGGCGAACATGTTGCGGATCCGGGAGTTCTTGATGGTGATGTTGTCGGTGTTGGCGCCCCAGTAGAGGCACACCATGTGCTCGTTCCAGATGTTGTCGATCACGATGTCCGACACGTTGGCGAAGTCGAACACCTTGCCCGGCCCGTCGATGCGGGAGGTGTAGTTGCCGAAGTAGGCGAAGTTCGCGAACGACGACCCCTTGGCACTGGCCTCGGCCCGGAAGCCGATGTCGGTGTTGTCCTGCGTGGTGGGGGCGTTGAACCGGGTGTACCAGGGCCCGGCGCCGACCACCTGGACGGCCTTGCCGTACACCTGGAACTTGCTGGCCGTGCTGTACTCCCCCGGCGGCAGGTAGACGCCGACCAGCGTGCCGGTGGTGTCCATGCGGACCCTGTCCAGGGCGTTCTGGACGTCCTGGTGGGTGAACCCCTCCGGCACCGTGTACGTGGCGGGGTTCGGGTTGGCGACCGGTGCGACCTGCTCCAGGCTGATGAAGTCGATCGCGTACGTGGTGGAGTTGGCGGCGTCCTTCTGGAGCCGGATCTTGGATCCGGCCGGGACGGTCCTGCCCAGCATCACGTTGGCCTCGTCGTAGATGTGGCGGGGCGCTCCTGCGCTCGGGGAGTTGCCGGGTGCGGCCTCGTTCCCGTACAGCCAGGCGTACTTGGAGGTGAGGTCGATCGCCTTGAGGAAGGTGCCGTCCACGTAGACGTTCAGCGTGGAGTCGATGCCCCCGCCGCCCGCGGAGTCCGGGATGGAGTACCGGGTGACCAGGGTGTTGGTGGCCGCCCTGGTGGTGAACTCGACGTAGTTTCCTGTGTTGTTGAGAGTGACGGCCTTGCGTCCCGAGGCCTCGCCCGCGACGTCGCCGACGGTCCGGTTCGGGCCGACGACCTGGGCGCCGCCGCCGGTGGTGCCGTCCTCCGCCTCGTACATGTCGTACGGCATGTCGGCGCCGCGTCCCACGAAGAGGGACTGGGTGGAGCTGTTGTTCTCGCGCTTGACCGGAAGCTCGTTGGCGTCGGCCGCGAGGACCGTGCGCAGGGTGTACGAGCCGTTGGCCGCGGTCCAGGCGCCGAGGGAGACCGGCGCTGTGGTGGCGCCCGCCGCGATGGCCCCGTTGTGCGCGCCGGTGAAGGTCTTCACCGTGGCGCCCTGGGAGTTGAGGAGCGTCAGCGTGATGCCGTGGCTGCCGCTCGCGGAGGCGACGGTGCCCTGGTTCCTGACGGCGACCGAGAAGGTGACCGTGTCACCGGCGGCCGGGGCCGAGGGCGAGGTGGTGACCGCCACCGCGACCAGGTCGGAGCTGGAGACCGGCTGCACGACCAGCGGGGAGGCGGCCGTGTAGGTGTTGTTGGTCTCGTTCTGCTCGATGACCTCGTTCGCAGGGTCGGCGACCGCGCTCAGGACGTAACTGCCCGCGTCCCGGGCGCCGATGCCGGCGCTGACCTGGGTGGAGGCGCCGGCCGCCAGGGCGCCGACGTCTCCGGTGGCGACCTTGGAGCCGCCGAGCCGGAACTCGACCTTGCTCGCCGGGGCGGCGAGCGCGCCGGCGTTGCGGACGGTGGCGGTCAGGGTGATGTCGTCGGCCTCCACCGGGGCGGTGGGCGACGCGGTGATGCCGGTGACCTGGAGATCGGGGTTGGCCGCCGGGGCGCCCAGCACCTGGAACTCCGCGACCTGACCGGCGCCCGAACCGCTGTTGGCGGTGAACTTCAGCTGGACGTCGGCGACGCGGGCGGCGACCGGGATGGTCACCGTGTTGCCGCTCGCCGGGCTGAAGGCGTAATCCTGCGCGGCGGCCAGGGAGTTGAAGGACGAGGAGCTCTGTTCCCGGCCCAGGACCTCGATCCGCTGGGTGCGCGGGCCCCAGCCGCTGTCCGGGTTGAGCTTGACGACGACGCTCTGGGTGTCGGCGTTGGAGCCCAGCTGGACGGTGAGGGTGTTCGGGTAACTGCCGCCCGCGCCCTCCCAGTAGGTGGCGGTGTCGTTGTCGTTGGCGTTGGCGGCGACGAAGGTGTGCACCACCGAGGAGGCCGTGATCGGCTTGTTGACGGCAAGGTTGGAGGCGGCTCCCGCGGAGCCGTTGCGGGTCACGGTGTTGCTGTCGGACGAGACGTTGCCCGCCGCGTCCTTGGCCCGTACGAAGTAGCTGACCGTGGTGGTGGCCGACTGGGTGTCGGTGTACGTCAGGACGTTGCCGGCGACGCTGGAGCGCAGCACGTTGTTGGCGTACACGTCGTAGCCGGTGACGCCCTTGTCGTCGGTGGACGCCTGCCAGGTGAGCCGGATCTGGCCGGTGGACGGCTCGGTGAACGCCAGGGCCGTGGGGGCGGTGGGTGCCTGGGTGTCGCCCGAGTCGCCGCTGCGGGTGACGGTGTTGCTGTCGGGCGAGACGTTGCCCGCCGCGTCCTTGGCGCGCACGTGGTAGGAGACGGTCTGCCCGGCCGGGCGGGTGTCGGTGTACGTGGTGACGTCGCCCGCGACGGAGGCCAGCAGGGTGTTGTCGGCGTACACGTCGTAGCCGGTGACGCCGGTGTCGTCCGTGGACGCCTTCCAGGTCAGCCGGACCTGGCCGGTGGCGGGCTCGGTGAACGCCAGATCGGCCGGTGCGGTCGGGGCCCGGGTGTCGCCGGTCGCGGGGCCGTAGACCTCCAGCTCGGCCAACTGGGCTGAAGAACTGCCGGAGTTGGCGGTGACCAGGACGCGGACGTACCGCGTGGTCGTGGCGTCGAAGGAGATCGTCACCGACTGCCCGCCCGCCGCGTCGAAGCGGTAGTCCTTGGAGGCGGTGAGGTCGGTGAACTCCGTGCCGTCGGTGCTCGCCTGGAGCTTCAGCGTCTGGCTGCGCGCCGCCCAGCCGTCGGGCAGCCGCAGGACGACCCGGTCCACGCGGACCGACGATCCGAGGTCGGCCTCGATCCACTGGGGGAGTTCGTTCTCCCGGCTCGCCCAGTAGCTGGCCCGGTTGCCGTCGTTGGCGTTGGACGCGATGTGATCGCCGCTGCCGCTACTGGCCGTGAGGCTCTTCCCGGCGGCGAGGTTGCCGGACGAGGCGACTGCCGCCCGGACCTCCAGCTCGGAGAGCTGAGCGGCCTGCCAGCCGGTGTTGGCGGTGATGTTCACCCGGACGAAGCGGGCCAGCGTGGCCGGGAAGGCCACCTTCACCACGTTGGCGGAGCCCGGACTGAAGGTGTAGGCCGCCGAACTCTTCAGGGTCGCGAAACTGGTGCCGTCCGCGCTGCCCTGGAGGGACAGGGTCTGCCGGCGGCTCTCCCAGGACGGCGGGAGCTTCAGGGTCACCTCGTCGACCCGGGCGGCCGTGCCCAGGTCGGTCTGGACCCACTGGGGCAGACTGCCGCCCGCGCTCTCCCAGTAGGTCGACGCGTTGCCATCGGTGATGCCGGCGGCGGAGTGCTCGGCATGGGCGCTGCTCGCGGCCGCGGCCCGCCCCGCGGCGAGGTTGGGGCCGTCGGCCGCCGAGGCGGCGAGCGACGGCCAGCCGATCATCAGAAGACTGGTCGTGACCAAGGCGGATATCGCCCGCCATCTCCAGCGTTGGGCTCTCATAGCTCCCCGATCTTCGGCCTCGGCGCAGGGCGCGTCGAGGGCGCGGCTCTGGATCCGTAGTCAGGAAACACGCGATTCTGCACGCACTACGGCTCTGTTTTGCGTTGTGCGGTCAGAGAGTTGCAGAGAAATGAGAGACCGTCCACTGTTCCGGCAACAGCCGGGGGGTGGGGCCGGTGAGTGGATCACCAGCCGCGGTCACCGCTCACCGGCCCCCACCTGGCGGTGTGTCAGAGGCCCCCGGTGTAGAGCAGCAGATCGGGCGAGCCCTGGCCGAGGCCGGAGAGCACATCGGGGGTGGCGGTCCCGGTCAGCCAGTTCGCGACGGCGGCGGGCGTGGCCGAGGGGTTCTTCTCCTTGTACAGGGCGGCGACTCCCGCGACGTGCGGACTGGCCATGGAGGTGCCGTTCAGGGAGACGGTGCCGCCGCCGAGCCGCGCGGCGACGATGTCGGCGCCGGGGGCGTAGAGCGAGAGGCAGGAGCCCCAGTTGCTGAACGAGGTCTCCCGGTCCTGGCGGTCGCTCGCGCCCACCGTGACCACGCCGTCGGCCGCGGCCGGGGAGACGTCGCACGCGTCGCTGTCGTCGTTGCCCGCCGCCACCACCGGCAGCACGCCCGCGTCCACGACGGCTTCGACCGCCGCGTCGACCGCGTTGGACCGGGCCCCGCCGAGCGAGGCGTTCAGGACGGCGGGGGTGGAGCCGGCCGCCGCGTCCTCGGCCACCCAGTCGAACCCGGCGAGGATGCCGGCCCAGGTGCCCCGGCCCCGGCAGTCCAGGACCCGCACGTTGACCAGGGACACGTCCTCGGCCACCCCGGAGGTGGAGCCCCCGACGGTCCCGGCGACATGGGTGCCGTGGCCGTTGCAGTCCTGCCCGTCCCGGCCGTCGCCGACCGCGTCGTAGCCGTTGACGACCCGGTCGCCGAACTCCGCGTGCGCGGCGTCGATCCCGGTGTCGACGACGTACACCTTCACGCCGTCGCCCGTGGCGGTGGTGGTGAAGGTGTCGTCCAGCGGCAGGGCCCGCTGGTCGATCCGGTCGGTGCCCCAGCCGGCGGCGGGGGCCCGGAAGAGGCCTCCCGCCCTGGGCGCGTCCACGGCCACTTCCGCGTTCTCCTCCACGGCGAGCACCCCGGGGACGGCCCGGACGGCCTCCAGTTCGGTGGCGGTGAGCGTCGCGGCGACCCCGTTCAGGACGTTTCCGTACGTGAACAAGGGGCGGAGCCCGAACTCCCGCAGGAAGGTGTCCGGCGAGAGTTCGGGCTCCAGGGTGATGATGTACTGCCCGGGGACGGCCCGGACGGATCGCTCCACCGGGACCCCTTCCGGTCCGGTGTCGGCGGTGGCCGGGGTGGTGGTGCCGATCAGGGGTGCGATCAGCAGCAGGGCTGCCGGGGCCCATCGGGCGCGCAGGCGCATGCGTGTCTCCTCGGGTGGGGGCGTTCGCGGAGCAGGTACGCATCCGCGAACCACGAACACCCGTTCCTTCGTCCCCGGCCGGGCGGCGCCTTAGCGGGTTCAGCCGGACAGCGCAACGCTCGGCGTGAGCTCCAGCTCGGCCAGTTCCCGTGCGGGGTCCGGCCGGGAGCCGTGGTCCGCCCAGCTGCCGACCGCGACCTCGGCGGTGATGCCGGGGCCGAATCCGGCGATCAGGCCCTGTGCGGACTGCGCCGCGCCCCCGTCGTCGAAGAGGCGGGCGAGCGCGTCGAAGACGACGGAGCTGGCGATGTTGCCGCGTTCGGTGAGCGTGGCCCGGCTGTAGCGGAACATCTCCATCGGCAGGTTCAGGAAGTGGCAGAGGTCGTCCAGGATGCGCGGCCCGCCGGCGTGGACGATGAAGAAGTCCATGTCGGGAACCGACCAGCCGTGCAGGTCGACCAGGTCCTTCAGGACCGGCGCGAGCATCTCCATGGTGCCGGGCACGCGCTTGTCCAGCTGGAAGTGGAATCCGGTGTCGCGGACGGCGTAGGAGATCCAGTCCTCGGTGTCGGGGACGAGGTGGGAGCCGTTGCGCTCCAGGCGCATGCCGGTGCCGCCCTGTCCCCGGACAACGGCGGCGGAGACGGCGTCCCCGAAGAGGCCGTTGGAGAGCAGCGATCCGACGCCGATGTCGGTGGGCTGGTAGCAGAGCGAGCAGAACTCGCAGGAGACGATGAGGACGTTGGAGTCGGGGTAGGCCTGGCAGAAGTCGTGCGCCCGGTTGATCGCCGCACCGCCCGCCGCGCAGCCGAGCTGGGCGATGGGCAGTTGTCTGGTCTCGGGTCTGAACCCCATGGTGTTGATGATCCAGGCGGTCAGCGAGGGCATCATGAAGCCCGTGCAGGAGACGTAGACGATGAGGTCGATCTCCGCCGGGTCGGTCTCCGCGTGGGCGAGGGCCTGCCGCACCACCTCGGGGACCCTGGTCCTGGCCTCGGCCTCGTACACCTTGTTGCGGAGTTCGAAGCCGGGGTGCTTGAGGGTCTCCTCGATGGGCTGCACCAGGTGCCGGGTCTGGACACCGGTGTTCCGGATGAGCCTCAGGACGAGGTCGCGCTGGGGGTGGCCGGCGTGGGTCCGGCGGGCCAGCTCCAGGGTCTGCTGCATCGTGATGACGTGTTCGGGCACAGCGATGGCCGGTCGGCACAGGGTCGCCATGGGTTCTCCTCGTATCTGGGAGCGGAGGCTCTCGTCACCACGTGACGGGCAGGGCGAGCGGGTAACGCCAGATGGACGTCGTGTTCCACCGGATGTCCTCGGGCTCCGCGTCGAGACGCAGGGCCGGGAAGCGGGCCAGGAGCGTGGAGAAGGCCACGTCCAGCTCCATGGTGGCGAGCGGCGCGCCCAGGCAGTGGTGCGCGCCCCAGCCGAACGTCATGTGCGGGATGGACGGCCGGTCGGGGTCCAGCTCGTCGGGGCGGTCGAACTTGGCCCCGTCCCGGTTGGCCGTCAGGTACGACACATGGACCACGTCGCCCGCCTTGATGGCGACCCCGCCGAGCTCCACGTCCTCGGTGGCGATGCGGGGGATGCCGACGCCCTTGCGGAAGGGGATGTACCGCAGCAGCTCCTCGATGGTGCGGGGCAGCCGCTCCGGTTCGGCCTGGAGCGTCTTCAGCAGCCGGGGCCGGGTGAGCAGGGTGTAGGCGATGTTGCCGAGCTGGTAGGTCGTGGTGTCCTGGCCCGTGATGAGCAGGACCATCGCCATGACGGCCAGTTCCTTGTCGTCGAGCAGTTCGGCGCCGTCCCGGGCGGCGGCCAGGGTGCTGATGAGGTCCTCGCCCGGCGAGCGACGGCGCTCGGCCGTCAGCTCGGTGAAGTAGCCGCGCAGTTCGGCCTTGGCCCGTACGGCGTCCTCCTTGCCGGCCGCCCCGACGTTCATCATCGTCATGGCGTGGGCGCGCAGCCACGGGCGGTCGGCCTCGGGGATGTCGAGCGCCTCGCAGATGGTGATCAGCGGCAGGGGCGAGGAGAGGCGGGCCACGAAGTCCGCCGGGGGCCCCGCCTCCTCCATGTCGTCCAGCAGCCGGTCGACGATGCGCTGGGTGCCCTCCCGCATCTGCTCGACGCGGCGCGGGGTGAAGCTCTTGGCCACCAGGCTGCGCAGCCGGCTGCTGGCGGGCGGGTCCATGAGGTTGATGGACTCGGCCTGGACGATCGGCTCGGGGGTCATCCGGGGGAAGTCCCGGCCGAGTACGGCACTGCGGCTGAAGCGCCGGTCGGTGGTGACCGTCCGGACGTCCTCGTACCGGGTGACGAGCCATGCCTCGCCCTCTCCGTACGCCATACGGATACGGGAGACGGGCTCCTCGGTGAGCAGTTCCTTGAGCTGGGGGTCGAACTCCAGTTGCTGTGCGAAGTCGAAGGGACAGCTCCGTACGGTTTCCTTGTCGTGCACCGTGGCGTTCTGCACCGAGGCGTTCTCCACCGAGGTTTCTCCCAATGACCGGTTCGGGGGTTTCAGGCCGTCCCGGCTCAGCACCCGGGAACAGACCTCCCCTGTGTCCCCCGTCGCGCCGCGAAACATGTCACCGACGGTTGGCAGTCAGCCGATCAGAGGGGGCGCACGCTCCCCCCGTCACCCCGCCGGTACGGCGTCGGCCCGGTCCAGGACGTGGTGGCGGCCGATCGGGAGCATCAGGGGCCGGCCCGAGACGGGGTCCTCGATGACGCGGCTGTCCAGGCCGAAGACCGCGCGTACGGTCTCCTCGGTGAGCACCTCGGCCGGGGTGCCGGCGGCGTGCAGCCTCCCGTCGGCGAGGGCGATGAGGTGGTCGGCGTACCGGGCGGCGAGATTGAGGTCGTGGAGCACCATCACGATGGTGGTGCCGCGCGAGCGGTTGAGGTCGGTGAGCAGGTCGAGGACCTCGATCTGGTGGCTGGCGTCGAGGAACGTGGTGGGTTCGTCGAGCAGGAGGAGGTCGGTCTGCTGGGCCAGGGCCATGGCGATCCACACGCGCTGGCGCTGGCCGCCGGAGAGCTCGTCCACCGCGCGGTCGGCGAGCGGTTCGGTGGCCGTCGCCTCCAGGGCCGAGGCCACGGCGGCGTCGTCCTTCTCGTTCCAGCGGGAGAACATCGACTGGTGCGGGTGGCGGCCCCGGCCGACGAGGTCGGAGACGGTGATGCCCTCGGGCGCCACCGGGGACTGGGGCAGGAGACCGAGCGTACGGGCCAGTTCCTTGGCCGGGAGGCGGTGCACCTCCTTGCCGTCCAGGACGACGCGGCCCTCGCGGGGTGCGAGCAGGCGGGACATCGAGCGCAGCAGGGTCGACTTGCCGCAGGCGTTGGCGCCGACGACGACCGTGATCGCGCCGGGCGGCACGACCAGGTCGAGCGAGGAGACGACCGTACGGTCTCCGTAGCCGAGGGTGAGGTGTTCGGCGGTCAGTCGGTGGTCCGTGGTCATAGCGAGCCTCCCGCACGGTTGGTACGGATGATCAGATAGACGAGGTAGGGGGCGCCGAGGACGCCGGTGACGACGCCCACCGGGTAGCGCTCGCCGAAGGCGAACTGGCCGGTGAAGTCGGCGACGAGGACCAGCAGGGAGCCGACGAGGCCGGCGGGCACCAGCAGGGAGCCGCCCGCGCCGACGATCCTGGCCGCGATGGGCCCGGAGAGGAACGCCACGAAGGCGATGGGGCCGGCCGCCGCCGTGGCGAAGGCGATGAGCCCGACGGCGGCGACGATCACCGTGATCCGGGTGCGTTCGACCCGTACGCCGAGGGCGGAGGCGGTGTCGTCGCCGAGCTGCATCGCGGAGAGGTCGCGGGCCTGGCCGAGCAGCAGCGGGGTGAGGACGGCGGCCGCGACGAGGGCGGGCAGGACCTGGTCCCAGGTGGCTCCGTTGAGGCTGCCGGTCAGCCAGCGCATCGCCTCCTGGAGGTCCCATTCGGCGGCCTGGGACAGGACGTAGGAGGTGACGCTGTCGAGCATCGCGGAGATGCCGATGCCGATGAGGATGAGCCGGGTGCCGACGACCCCGCCCCGGAACGCCAGGGAGTAGACGAGCAGGGCGACCCCGAGACCGGCGGCGATGGCGAGGACGGAGACCTGCACCTCGCCGAGGGAGAGCGTGACGATCGCGATGGCCGCGGCGGCGCTCGCCCCGGAGCTGATGCCGATGATGTCGGGGCTGGCGAGCGGGTTGCGGAGCATCGTCTGGAAGGTCACGCCGGCCAGGCCGAAGCTGAACCCGGCCACCAGGGCGAGGACCGCGCGCGGCAGCCTGAGCCGGCCGACGGTGAAGGAGGCGCCGGGCACCTGCTCGCCGAGGATCACCCGCCATACGTCGCCGGGCGGGTAGAACGTACGGCCGGCCATCAGGGTCACGGCGAACGCGGCGGCGACGAGGACGGCCAGGACGAGGATCACCAGGCGCCTGCGGGAGGCGCCGCGGATACGGCGGCGGGTGGCGGCCGCGACGGACGCGGGGGTCGCCTCCCTGGGGGCCGGCCGGGTGAGGGCGGGGGCGCTCACAGGGCACGCACCTTCTGTCGGCGGACGATGTAGATGAAGAAGGGGGCGCCGATCAGCGCCGTCACGATGCCCACGTCGATCTCCGCCGGGCGCGCGACGATCCGCCCGGCCACATCGGCGGCGGTGAGCAGGACCGCGCCGAGCAGCGCGGAGAGCGGCAGCAGCCAGCGGTGGTCGACGCCGACGAGCAGCCGGCAGGCGTGCGGGACGACGAGGCCGACGAAGCCGATGGGCCCGGCGACGGCGGTCGCCGCTCCGCACAGCAGTACGGCGCCGAGCGCGGCCACCGCCCGTGCGACGGCGACGCGTTCACCGAGACCGGCCGCCAACTCGTCGCCCAGGGCGAGGGAGTTGAGGGCGCGTGCGGAGAGCAGGCAGATGACGAAGCCGACGGCGAGGAACGGCAGCACCTGTCCGATGCGCTCGAAGGAGGCACCGCCGACGCCACCGATCTGCCAGAGCTTGAAGCTTCCGGCGATGTCGTTGCGGGGCAGGATGACCGCGCTGACGAGCGAGGCGAACGCCGCCGAGGTGGCGGCCCCGGCGAGCGCCAGCTTGAGCGGGGTGGCCCCGCCGCGCCCGAGCGTTCCCACCGTGTAGACGAACAGGGCGGAGAGGGCGGCGCCCACGATGGCGACCCAGATGTAGCCGGTCGGCGAGGAGAGCCCGAAGAAGGCGACGGCCACGACGACGGCGAGCGAGGCGCCCATGTTGACACCGAGGATGCCCGGGTCGGCCAGCGGGTTACGGGTCACGCCCTGCATCACGCCGCCGGCGAGGCCCAGCGCGGCGCCGACGAGGACCGCGAGGACCGTACGGGGGATCCGCTTCGTGGCGGCCGCCTGCCCGATGGTCGCGTCGGCGCCGCCGAGCGCCGCCTGGATGTCGGCCCAGGGGACCTCGCGCGAGCCGAAGGCGACGGACGCCAGCATGGCGGCGGCCAGCGCCAGGAGGGCGGCCGGCAGCCAGAGCGTGCGCCACGTCCAGATCAACCGCCCGGAAAAGATCAACGCCATGAATGCCGCGTTCTGGAGCGAGATCGTCGAGATCTTCCAGTG